>JADFXK010000081.1 GCA_015233625.1 Deltaproteobacteria bacterium
GCGGCCATGTTCAGTATGCGGGGTTATGCCCGGTCGGGAGAAAAGAAATTCTTAGATGAGACCTGGGGAAACCTGGAAAGTGTCAAGAAATTCATCGGGGAAGCCAGAGACCTGGCCGCAAAATCCGGGCGTCTGGCGAATCTTAAAGAGGCGGCGGGGCGGGCTGATAACCTGGTTGCGGAGTATGAGAAGCTGGTCAGGGCCACCGCGGAAAAACATAAAGAAGCTGCGACGATTCGGCAGACTCTGGACGAAGCCGCTGCCATTTATATCAAAAACTCCGAAGCCTTCCTGGAGACCCACCTTGAGTTGATGAAGAAAGATATCGCCGCCGGACTGAGTGCAACCTTGCTTGCGGAGCGGGTGGACAAAATAGTTATGGTCAACCAGGTGTCGGACGTGGGGAACATAATCAAGCAGACCTATATCACGTTCCTGGCCACGCGGGATCCCAGTGTCATCCAAGATACCTTCAAGAACTTTGAAGTCGTGGAAACCAACATGAATCGTCTGCGGCCGATTACCCGGCGGGAGTCCAACCTCAGGAACATCGACAACGTCCTCAAAGCCTCCACTACCTACAAGAATACTCTAACGGAGTTGGTCAACAATTTCTCGGCCCAAGACGCCCTGGACCGAAAGCGGCGGGAGGTGAGCAACCGGCTCTTAATCGAAGCCAAGGACATGGCGGAAAAGGGGATGTCCGAGACTGTAAAGGCGGCCGGGGCGGCGGCCGTTTCTCTGGTGGCGGTGTCCACGGTGATGGTTTTTGGGCTGCTTATCTCAGTCGTGGCCGGGATAATTATCGCCTTAGGAATTACTCGAAGCATTACCCGGCCGGTCAAGAACACCGTAGCCATGCTTAAAGATATCGCCCTGGGTGAAGGAGATTTAACTAAACAGTTAAAATTGGACCACTTGAATTGCTCTAAGATCATTAACTGCAACCAATCCGGCTGCCCCTCATATGGGAAGGAGACGGCATGTTGGACTGAATCCGGCTCGATGTCCCAAGATCCGAGATGTCCGAAGGTGGTCAGCGGCAGCATCAAAGACTGCACTTACTGCAAGGAAGTCTATCAAAAATCCGTGACCACCGAGTTAGATGAACTGGCCGCCTGGTTTAATTGTTTTGTCCTGAGAATCCGCCGGATGGTCAAACTCATCGCCGACCAGGCGGAGCAATTGAAAACTGCGTCCGGCGTGTTGACTGTTATTTCGCAAGAAGTGGCCGCCGATGCCGGCCAGATGGCCAATAGCTCTCAGTCAACTGCGGCTGGGGCCAAACAGATGCAAGACAGTATGAACACCATCGCCTCATCAACGGATGAAGTCACGGCCAGGATGAATACCATTGCCACGGCCATCGAAGAACTGAGCGCCTCATTCAGCGAAGTATCCAAAAACACGCACAGCGCGGCGACGCGGACCGGCGAAGCTGCGGTGCTGGCCGACCAGACCGGTCACATCGTGGATGAACTGAGCAAAAATTCCAGCGAAATTACCTCCATTACCCGAGCCATTGTGGATATTGCTGAACAAACCAAGCTGTTGGCGCTGAATGCCACCATCGAAGCCGCCAGAGCCGGTGAGGCCGGAAAGGGCTTCGCCGTGGTGGCTAACGAAGTCAAGGAACTGGCTAAACAGACCACCGATTCAACGGACAACATCCAAAAGATGATTGACGCCATCCAGCAAAACTCGGATAAGGCGGTTAAGAGCATCAATGATATCATCAGCCAGATAAGAGAGATCAACGATATCACCACAACCATCGCCGCGGCCGTGGAAGAGCAAACGGCGGTGAGTTGCGACTTGGCCGAGAATGCCGCTCATTCCGCCACCCTCTCCGGGCAGGCCGCGGATCAGGCCGCCCAAGGTGCGGAAGTCTCCAATCATATTACGCAGAACATCGGGCAGGTGGCCCGTTCTGCCGCGGACACCCTGGACGCCGCAGAAAAGGCCAGAGAGGCAGCCAACCAGGTCTCCGGGGTGGCCGACGGCCTGGGTGCGATGGTGGCCCGTTTTAAGGTCTAGACGAAAGGCTCTTTCGATTTACGTTCATAACATCTTTCAAGAAAAAGCAGAAATCAGCGCAGCCTTTGCCCGCTGCCGAAAGACAACGATCACCACCTTGTCATTCCGAACGAATGTGAGGAATCTTAAGATTTCTCGCTTCGCACCGAAATGACAAGAGGGAGCCGATAGGTCCATCACCTTAAGCAAAGACTGCCTCAAATGATATCATCCCGCGATAGGCGGCCTATGGAACTCGAACAAGAATATATTGATCTATTTCGAGAAATATTTCCGTTAGAAACTCTTGACGATGATTATATTGATGCGATCTGTCAAAAATGTCGGACCCAGACATATGAAGCCGGAACGATAATCTTTGAAGAGGGCGAAGAAGGGGAAACCTTTTTCATCATTCTGGAGGGGGCGGTAGAAGTCTGGAGGGATTATAGTTCACCCGACCAGGAACTCTTGAATGTCTGTCGCCGGGGGAACACATTTGGTGAATTAGCCCTGGTGGACGATCTTCCCCGCAGCGCCACGGTGGTGGCCAGAGAAGCGGTCACTCTCCTGTCCATGAGCCGGACCGATTTCATCAGTATTCTAAAAGAACACAGTTCGGTAGCCTTGTCAATCATGAGATCCGTGTCGGCCATTGTCCGGCGGAGCAATTATGTCTTTATCAATCATCTCAGAGAAAAGAACAGGCAACTGGAACAAGCCTATAGAGACCTGCGGGAAGCCCAAGATGAGCTGCTTCGGGCCGAACGGCTGTCCAACCTGGGTAAGTTCTCATCGATGATCTTGCATGATTTTCGGAATCCACTGACCTCGGTGCGTGGTTACGCTAGCTTAATCCTGGCCTATCCCGATGACAGAGAAGAGGTCCTGGGTAGCGCCAAGATGATTATCAGTGAAGCTGACCGCTTAAACCGGCTGGCGGATGATCTCTTGGATTATTCCCGCGGGGCCGTCCGAGTCAATTTGGCACCGGTGATTTTTGAGGAATTCTTAACAAAATGGTCTGATTCCCTGGCGGTCAGGTTTAAGGAGCGGGGTATCTCCATGGCCATTGAGGTCCGGGTTGAGGAACCGGTGATCATGGATGAAAACCGGATGCACCGGATGTTTACCAACCTGGCCACCAACGCCTACAAGGCCATGCCTCAGGGCGGAACGTTTTCCATCAAAGCCTGGGAAGATGACGGGGCGGTCATGTGCGAGGTGGCCGACACCGGTGTCGGAATGAACGCAGAAGTGATAGATAAGCTTTTTGAGCCATTTTGTTCGTTTTCCGATGAAGGTGGCACCGGACTGGGTATGCCTATCGTCAAGAGTATCCTCGAGGCGCACCACGGCTTTATTACTGTTTGCAGCCGAGAGCGGGAAGGCACCAGGTTCTCCATCACGATTCCCAAGACGTGGTGAGTAAGGACTATGTGTTATGCTCAACTGAGCGTTCTACCCCGGAACCGCCGAGAGTCTTCCTCCCGGATTTTGTCAGCCGCCATCGGGACGTCCGGTCTCCCCCAGCTAAAGAAGGAACCTCCTTCTTCTTTTGTCCAGTTTCTCTCACCCGCCTGTAGTCGCAGACGTCTCTCCCGGCCTGACAAGCATTCTTTTTTACAATTTTCAGTAAATCGATCCAAATCTGAGTCGGGGATAATAACATAATACCATAATGGACAATTTGCTTTTCTTCGTGACGATATCCGTTCGCCTCCTGACAAAATTTGTTACCCCACCTCTTTCTTTTCCGGTTACCTCCAAGAAAAATCTAATCATTCTTTCACCGCAACCTCACCGGCCCGGTTAACTTACATGGCACGGCTATTGCTTAATACTGCGAGAGATAAGTGTTCGCTGAAGGGCAAACCACCCGAAAGGATGGGACGCAAAACTTCCGACCTACGTTCTCCAAAGTGGAGAATATGGTAGCGGGGCTGCTAAGTGAAGTGAAGACTAGCGCCCGCTTTCTGACCTGAAGCGGGTTTTTTTATTGGATCTTCAGCCCCAGACTTGACCAATAGCCAAACTGAGCAAAATGAGTTGAGCATAATGTCTCAACTCCAGTGCTTCCCAAAAACTGAACAGTCTGAAATGTGTGAAGTCAGCCGTGATCGCGAATTTTTCTTCAGGCCTGGACCCAGAAAGGGTAACTTTCCTAACGAAAGGGAAATTAATGAAAGCAAGAACTTCCTCATTCATGGCCATTTTCTTACTGTTTTTATTAATTCTTCCAGGATTATCTTTCAGTCAAGCGATCCCAGATGTGGAAGAGTTAAATGCCACCATTCAACAAAACGTTCAAGAAGGCGGATCAGACTGGGAAGCCGGCGAAACATCTGTTTCAAATCTAACTCCAGAAGAAATGAAAATGAAACTTGGCTTACAACCGCAAACAGAATTTGATCCAAGTAAAGATCTCTCAAACGACATGAGAAGAGCCGCAACGGCCACTCCAGATACGTTAGACTTAAGAGCCAAGGGATTAGTGACTCCGATTAAGGATCAGTCATCATGCGGATCTTGCTATGTATTTTCCTCAGTTGCGGCTGCCGAAATCGGGCTAAAGTCCATTGGCGTATCAACCCCTGACCTTTCAGAGCAAACTGCATTATCTTGTGGAACCACTTGTGGAAGTTGTAACGGAGGATATGTAAATTGCGTCCTTCAAAATCTTGTCCAAAATGGCCTTCCGGCAGAATCCTGTTTTCCATATACCGGAACAAATTCATCATGCTCTAATGCTTGTAAAAATTGGACTGCCAATACTTGGAAGGCTGAGGGTTGGGGTGTAGTTTCAAATGGAACGGTTACGCCGGCAACCCTTGAAAATGCCCTAAATCAATATGGCATGGTTATTGTTACCATGGCCGTTTACATGGACTTTGAATACTACCGAAGTGGCGTCTATTCCCACACTTCGGGTCAATTCATGGGATGGCATGCGATCACCCTGGTCGGATATGACAGAATCAACAAGTTCTTCATTGTCAAGAACAGTTGGGGAACGGGTTGGGGAGAGAGCGGATTCTTTAGAATTTCTTACTCAGAGACTTCCTCTACTTCCGTCACTCATTTTGGGGCGACTTCTTATGCCATTACCAAGATGTTGCCACTCGGTCAAAATACTCAACAAACCTTAACCGGTCTCACTTCCCCATCTGGATATGGGACAATCGCAACGACCAATTTACAGCCGAATTCTTCTGGAAGCAGTATCACGACTAAGGTTCAAAAAGGAGCCACAGTAGCCTTAACCGCAACTCCGGCTTCCGGAAAGATATTTAAACAATGGACCGGCCCAACTTCTACTGTAAATGGAAATTCTTGCACGGTGATCATGAATTCGGATGTAACCGTCACCGCAGTCTTTGACGACCCCAAATATACCCTAACGGTAACTCCGGCGGCTCACTGTCAAATCACAGCCCCGGGATTGACCTGTCCAGGAACTTGTTCAGCGGCATATCCAAACGGAACTGTTGTTACTTTAACCGCTATTCCCGATAGTGGATACGCTGTAAAGAACTGGATAAATGTAGATAAGGCCACAGGAAATACTGCCACCGTAACTCTTCAAAATGCAAACAAGTCAGGCGTCTCGGTGGTCTTGGCGCAAACCAGCTATACCTTGTCAATTCAGCCAGCTCCAGCTAACGGAACTATAACCAGCTCAGACGGATTAAACTGTCCAGGAACTTGTTCAAAGAACTATACCCCTGGAACTGTTGTGTCATTGACCGCAAATCCGAGTACCGGTTATGGGGTGGGAGTCTGGACGGGGGTTACCGGCTTAGGGAATACAGTAAATGTTACCATGAACTCTAATCAGATCGTTTCAGTTGGATTTGTAAAATTACCAACCAATTCTTCAATTAAGGCCACATCAAACATTACAACGTCTTTCTATGTCTCTAACAACGGAATTCAGATTTTTGCCTCCTCACCGGCTCTGTCGGCCACGTTCAACAGCCTTCCTGCAGGAACGTATACTGTTTCAGCTAAGACCTATGCCGGATATGTTACTCCTCCGGAGCAAACAAGGGTTGTGCCGACAGGAACCCAGGTAGTATTCAACTTTGTTTACCAGCTTATTCCTCAAGCTGGAACGGTGGCCGTAGAATCCAATATTGCAGCCAACTTCACCATAGTTGGACCGGCCGGGACTATCAAAGCCACTGGGGTAACTAAATTTTCTCAAGGAAACTGTGGAATAGGCTCATATACAGCGACACCAGCCGCGGTTACCGGGTATACCACTCCAGCCGCCCAAACCATAGCATTAACAGCCGTATCGACTATAACGTTCAGATTCACTTTTCAACCAACCAACAAAAAGATTGCGGTGAACTTTCAATGTCCAGCCTCTCTGCCAGTGGAGAATGGCGTTAACTACCAGGAGATTTGTGACCAGTTCTACGCCACCTCATGGACCTGTGAACCAGTCGATGCCAGTACAAGGGATGACAGTAACGTTCTCAAGGCAACCATCTTTCAATCGTCAGATACTCCATGTTAAGTTGCAATGGCTGGAATCGGAGACTCTGTTCCAAGAAAGTGGAGGATGGTTAGCCAATCAACCAATTCTTCTCCAACCATTGACTCGGTACTTTCACCTGACCTGTACGATATCATTTACACCATTAACAATGGAGCAATCCAAGTATATTCAACTGGTCAGAAAGACTTCACCACCCTTGAACCTGGAAGAGGATACCTGATTGGTTACAAGCCTGATAAAGAGGCTGCTCCAATTATCATCTTTGGACCTCCTCTGACCAATACGGATATCAACCTGGTCAAAGGGATTAACTTTGTCGGATTTAATGGAAAGGCAGAGACCCCTGTTGAGTCCGCCTTAGTAACGGTAATGGACTCCGTGACTAAGGTTATCACCGTTGACAATGGAATTTGGCAGACCTTTGAAAAAGGGTCTGCAGGGAACAGTCTTCTGACCTTAAAGCCAGGCAAGGGATATTTGATTTATGTCACTGGCAATGTAACCTGGAAACTTCCTACCGACTAGACATTGACAACCTCCTTCTGGTAGACTTCCAGAGGGAGGTTAGAACGATTTTTGAGGTTATCGGGATATGGATTATTCTTCTACAACCGGGGTGGAATGCAGAGGCATGACACCGTTCTCCTTATGTAAAACCGGCAAGTAAACGGACACTCTGGTCCCCAGTCCTCGCGTTGAGGAGACGCGGATATATCCGTCGTGCTTCCGGACAATGGAATAGACGATGGTCAATCCCAGGCCCATCCCTTTTTGGCTACCTCGATCCTTGGTCGAAAAGTACGGGTCAAAGATTCTGTTAATATTTTCTTCTGAAATTCCAACACCTTGATCGTCGACGCTGATCATCACGTATCTCCCTGCGGGCAAAGGCGGCTTAATTGTCACATCGTCTTCGGCGGTCTCAATATTTTCGGCGGTTATTCTGATCACCCCTCCCCCAGGCATGGCTTCCGCAGCGTTTTCCAATAAGTTATGCAAGGCGTGCCGGACTTGGGCTGCGTCTATTTCCACCGGCCAGAGGCCCTTTGGCAATAGATATTCAGCCCGGGCCGAGGATCCGGCCAGGCTTAGGACAGCGTCTTGAATCAGGCCGTTGATGGATTCGGTGGCTTTAACCGGCATCCCTCCGGCTGACACGGTGATGAATTTTTGGGTCAAACCCTTGGCATGATTGCAGGCTCTGCGGGCTTCTTTCAGGAATTCAGCGGCCAGGCTGCCCGGGGGAGATTCTTCTTGAGCCAGTTCGATGTTGCCTTGAATAACCGTTAGCAGGTTGTTGAAGTCGTGGGCAATCCCTCCAGCCAGGATGCCCGTGGCCTCAAATTTTTTTGATTTAAGCAGCTCCTCTTCCATCTCCTTGCGGCGGGAGATGTCTCGATTACTGCCCCGCCGCCCCAACCAGGCCCCGGTTGAGGAAAACACCGACTGACAGCAATGGCTGATCCATTTCACCGAGCCGTCTTTGGCCACAATCCGGTGTACAATCTCTGTCGGGCCCAGAACTCTCTCCTGGTTAATATGATCTTTCAAGGGCTTCAGATCATCAGGATGCGCGATTCGGGTAAAAAGGCCGGGGTCGGCCAAAAACTCCTCCGAGGAATACCCGGTAATGCGTTCACAGGAAGGTGAGATGTAGATTAGTTGGCCATCAGTCCCGACCCAGAACTCCCAATCATAGGTAAAGTTGGCCACCATCCGGAAGCGCTCCTCGCTTTTCCTGAGTTGGGCTTCCATCTCTGACTTATACAAAGCCATCTCAATTCCGGCGTGAAGTTCCCGCTGCTCACAAGGTTTGATCAAGTACCCAAACGAACTGGTTTGTTTAGCCCTATCAAGAACTTCCTTATCGGCAAAGGCGGTCAAATAGATAATCGGGATGGCATATTGGAGGCCTATCTGATTGGCCGCTTCAATGCCGTCCATCTGCCCGGCTAGCATGACGTCCATTAAGATTAAATCGGGCTTTGCCTCTGCCGCCAGTTTGATGGCCTCTTCTCCTGTGGCCGCAATACCGCAAACCTGGTATCCCAAGTCGGTCACGTCCCGCTGAATATTCCGGGCAATGATAAACTCGTCTTCCACCAAAAGGATTCGTGCTTGTTTCATGTATTGACATCCGCCTTTAGATAGGTTTTTTAAATATTATTTTAACTTCTGTGCCCGGATCATTTTTGACCACCAGATTACCTTTGAGCTGATGTTTGGTCAGGCCGATGATCAGCTCCCATCCCAGGGATGAAGTGCGATTCAAGTCCAGGTTTGCCGGCAATCCCACCCCGTCATCGGCGACAGTGAGTTCGACCTGGCCGTCATCACGGGACCTCAACGTAATAGAAATAGTTCCCTTCCGGTCGCCCGGAAAAGCGTGCTTCAAACAATTGGTAATGAGTTCGTTCAGGATAAGTCCACATGGAACAGCCGTGTCAATCCCGATGCTGATGTCCTCCATGTGCGTTTCCAACTTGACCTTCCCAGAGCATATCCCATAGGACCCGAATGAGGTGCTGATTAAGTCGTCGATGTACCCATTGAGGTCTATGCCGGCCAGGTTGGGGGCCCGATAGAGTTTTTCGTGGATCAAGGCCATGGACTTGACCCGGTCCCGGCATTCTTTCAATATAGATGTGACCCGGTCGTCATTGGAATACTCACACTGGAGATCGAGTAATCCGGTGATGACCTGAAGGTTGTTTTTGACCCGATGGTGGATTTCCCGGAGGAGGGCTTCTTTTTCTTTGAGAGAAGCCTTAATCTTTTCTTCGGCGCACTTGCGTTCGGTAATGTCCTGGCCCAGCGTCAGCAGGTACGGCTGATGGTCGATGTCGATGAGTTCGACGGACATCATAAATTCGCGCAATTCACCGGATTTTGTTCGAAACTGGACATCGATGTTCTTGATCCCGTCCTCGTTTTGGATCCGTCGGACGAATTCATCACGGGAATAACCTTCCGTCCAGATGTTCAGATCGCGGGAAGTCTTGCCGATCACCTCTTCTCGGGTGAAACCACTGGCGTGGAGGAAGGCCTCGTTCACATCGAGCAATCGGCCTTCTTCTAGGGTAGAAATGACCATGAGGCTGGGACTGGACATGAATACCTTGGCGAATCTCTCTTCCGAGACGCGCAATAGTTCCTCGGACAAGATCCGTTCGGTGATGTTCCGGATAGCCGCGATGATTATCCGACGTCCTTGTAAGATCAACTCGTTGCTGGTTATCTCCACCGGAAAAATCGTCCCGTCTTTCTTTTTGTGGTACCGGAGCGGGATATGGCTGAGCGGCTCCCGAATCAACATCCCGGCCATGGTCTGCTGGGCCGATAAGTCGGTGATAGTCAAACGGGTCAACTCCTCTCGGGAATAGAGGTAGAGCCGGACAGCCGAGTCATTGATATCCAGAATTTTGCCGCTGTCCGCATCGATGAGGAAGATGGCGTCGGATTCGGATTCGAATAGCGTCCGATACTTCTCTTCACTGGCCCGCAAGGCCTCCTCCGCCAGTTTGCGTTCCGTAATATCGTGGAGCGTGCCGGACAACCATTGTCCTTCAGAGCCTTCCACACCTCCCTGGACGTCGAAAAAGCGCCAGGCGCCGTCTTTGCGGCGAAGCTGGGCTTCAAGCCTAAAAATTTTTCCCGACCGGATCGCATCTCGATAAAAGGTCTTAAACCGGGTCCAGTCATTGGGAGTCAAATGGCTTTTCAAAGAGTCAAGACCCGGTGACACCTCACCAGGTTCATATCCCAAGAGCCGGTAAAATTCACTCGACCAGAAGACCTGCCCGGTAACCAGGTTTCTTTCCCAATAGCCGACCTGGGCCACCTGTTGCATTCGGAGGAGTCGAGTTTCACTCCGATGCAGCATCTGCTCTTTGAGATGATAGTCACTCATGTCTTGGATGATAATCGCCACAAAAGACATCTGGCTGTGCTCATCCCAGATGGGGTAAAACGACTGGTCATAGAGCTGGCCATAGAGTTGTTCGCTAAAGTGGATTGGCCGTCCCTGCCGTAAAACCTCCTGCAGAAAAACCTGATGGTCGATGGCCAGAGGTGGTGGAAGCAAGGAATCGACAGTCGCCCCGATTAATTCCTCCCGGTCTCTTCTAAACAGCTCCTCGCCCCTTGCATTGATGTCAATGATGCTCCCGCCTGGATCAAGGATAATTATGGTGTCACCGGTGACGCGGAAGAGCAACCTCAGAATTTCCGCCTGGTCCATGGGGGGGGTCTTATCTAACGGATTTCCACTGGGTTTGGTCGGTTCGGGAATATCCAGGAGGCTGCGGAACCCCGGGCCGGAATCGGTGGTCAAGACGTCCAACCGGGGGGCCGGGGCGTCGGGGAGTTCAGCTAATTCCCGCTCCAGCGTGGTCACCTGCCGGCGTAATTGAGCCAATTGACTGATAAGGCTTTGTTTAGACTTTTGACGGTCAGGCATTTTTGTCTTCTCCCATAACCGGACTTAAATCCACACATTTTTTGCAGAATTTTAACATAATGTCAACACATTGGCAAACAATAAAGAGATGGATGCGGATAAGTCCACCAGATTAAAAGCATGGTTCCTATCCTGGGACCGAAGAAGAACAAGTAAAAGTCGATTTGAGTATTTTTCCCAGGTTGGTAGGCCTCTGTTGACACCCCGTTTTGTTTCGTATATACCAGAATTTTGGGCGCTGAGAACTTCCGAACAACGAATCAATTCAAGGCATAGCCACACAGGCCTCAACAGGAGGAGATAGCTTTGAAAACAACCACCCGCCAGATGGTGGCCATGAGTGCCTCGGCCGATCCGTCTTTTTTGCCCCTGGCGACATCTTTTGTCCATCTCGCCGCCCTGGGCATGAAACTGGGCGAGCGCGAAGCCATGGGTCTGCAACTGGCCACAGAAGAGATCTTCGCCTATCTTGGCCAGGTCTCCCCTGGGCAGACAATAGATATCCAATGCTTCAACGGGGGATATTACATTGAAGCCGTTTTCAGATTCTCCAGCGAGCAATTCAACATGCGGGCGTTTAACCTGACGGCCTCCGTTTGTCTGGATGACGAATGCAGCCTGGACGAAATGGGTCTTTTAATTGCCTCCCGGCAAGTGGACCGTTTTCAGTTCACCGAGGCGCCGGGTCATCAAGTTCAACTGACTTTGATCAAAAATAAAGCCTACCCGCCCATCGGAGCGGAGCCTGTCCCTCCCTCTCGCCCCTTGACAACTTTCACCATCCGGGAACCTCAGGATGAGGAATTGAAGCTGCTGGTTCAGTTGGCCAACCGGGATTATCCCGTTCAGGTCATCCCCCGTTTTTTTAAGTATCCCGGAAGAGTCGTGGACATGGTCGCGATCGGTGAGGTTAGTGTCTTGTTGGCCGTCGGACCTGATGATCACCTGGGGGGAGGACTGGTCTGGCGTCTAATGGGTCCGAAGACAGTCGAATGTTACGGACCCTTTTTGTTCAACCAGGGCTCGGCATCACCCCTGGCCGCGGCCCTACTGGACGCCGGGCTGGGCGCCATTGGCCGGACCAACGCCTTGGGCCTGTTTGTCAGCCGCCCCACCGCAGAATTACCCAAACACTATTTTGAGCCGCTGGGATCGTTAACTAGTTTCCACAAAGACGGCTCGGCTACATCTCAGACGGCCTACTTTCGATTGCTTCATGAAGACCCGGGCGCCGCGGTCTGGGCTCACCCGGGGCTGGAGGGATTCCTGCGTCAGGAATATCAGCGCCTTTTTTTTCCTAGGGAAATCAGGTTAGTGACCCACCAGGGCGAGATGACCAATCCCTTTTCGGTCCTGTCGGCCGATTTTGACCGCTTCCGGGGCCTGGTCACGCTCTATCCCGTCCGGTCCGGCGCCGATGCCGCGGATAACCTGGCCCAGTATCTGCGGTTGTTCCGCGGGGAAGCCATTGAGGACATTTTCTTTTTGATGGATTTAGCCCAACCGTGGCAGGCTGATTTTACCCCGGCCCTGCTGCAGTGCGGATTTGCGCCCAGGTTGATTCTGCCTTATGCCGGTGAAGGTGACGTGGTCATGTTTCAATGGGGGGATGTGACGGAATGATGGCACTTCCCCTGGATAAGCTCGTCCCTGAGTATATTAAACGTTTTGAAGCTTACCTGCCCAGTAAGCCTGATCCGGAACTGAAGAAACTATATGGTTGCTCTCGGCTGTTCCGGCTGAACAATAATGAAAATCCTCTGGGCCCACCCCCGGCCGCCCAGGAGTTGATCAGGCGCTTCCCGCCGCCTTTGGCCGCGGTCTATCCCAGTGGTGACGCCTTTTATCTGCGGCACAAACTGGCCGACAAATTTGAGCTGCATCCGGACCAGATTCTGGTCGGGAATGGGGCCAATGAGGTGATCAGTTTTGTGATCAAGGCCTTTTGTCAGGAGGGGGACAATATCATTACGGCCGACAAAACCTTTGCCGTCTATGAGTGGGTGGCGGAGTTCTCCGGCTTTGAGGCCCGGCTGGTCCCCCTGGTGGATTTCGGCTTTGATGATCAAGGCATGCTCGACCGGATCGATGACCGGACCAAAATCATCTTTATCTGCAATCCCAATAATCCAACTGGGACTTACTGGCCGGAAGACAAACTGCGTCGGTTCCTGGACCAGGTGGCCGGGCGTCAAATCGTGGTGGTGGATGAAGCCTATGCCGAATTCGTGGAAGAAGCGGATTATCCCGACGGCATCAAACTGCTGCAGGAGTACCCCAACCTGGTGGTGTTCAGGACCTTCTCCAAGATGTACGCCTTAGCCGGGCTGCGGATCGGTTACCTGGCCGGAGACCGGGAGG
>JADFXK010000082.1 GCA_015233625.1 Deltaproteobacteria bacterium
ACCGATAAAATGGCCATTTATGCGGAACATCGAGTCGGGCATCTCTGGTTCATTGATCCGGTCCATATGACGGTGGACGTGTTTAGACTTGAATCCGATCATTGGGTTCCCCTGGGCGTCTTTGGCGGCAAAGAAAAAGTGCGCTTAGAACCGTTTCACCAGATAGAGATCGACCTTGGCCATCTTTGGTTGGCCCCTTGACTATGCAACGCGAGGCAAACTCAGCCCAGTAAATACAAAACCGCCACCCACATTTGACCAGGTAAACAAAGGCGACCAGACGAGCATCTGCCAATAACTATTTGATAGCAGGCAATTTATGTTAAAACGATGGCGGCAGTTATTGATAGATCGGATCAATCTGCGCTCCGAGGCCGTGGGCGCCCTGATTCGCCTGGCGGAGTCGCTCCTGCCGTTCGAACATTTCGCTCGTCTCACCGGGTTGCAAGACCTGGCCTATGACCCGACCCGCGATCCGGCCTGGCCTTCGCCTCCAGTGGATGTACCTGGGGGAGGAATGGCGGCCTCCCGGCATCAGCCCGTTCCGCTCCAGCGCGTCCTCCTGGTCCAGCCCCCGTTTGCCCTGGCTAATCGGCGACACAAGAAAACCATGCCCCTGGGTCTGTTGGCTCTGGGGGGGTATCTAAAGCAACAATTCCCCGAACTCGGTCTGGACCTGTTAGATGCCCATATCACCAATATGGCTCCGGCTCAGGTCATGGCCTATCTTCGGACACACCCGGCCGACCTGGTCTGTATCACCGGATGGACCGGCCAGATGCCCATGGCCTACGCTATCGCCGATGCTATGCGAGCCGCCGGGTCGGCTACGGTCGTGCTGGGCGGCGTTCATGCCACGCTTTGCCCGGATGAGGCTATCGAGCATGCCGATTATGTGGTTGTTGGAGAGGGCGAACTGCCCCTGGCCGGACTGGTGGCCGCTCTGCAAGCCGATGACCCGCTCCGACCTATTGACGGTGTCATCTCTTCCCCCGGCGGGACGACCTGCCGACAATTCGTGCCTGACTTAGACGCCCTGCCGGATCCGGCCTGGGAGCTATTGCCGGATTGGAAGTGCTACGACCATCCGCTGCATGTGGTCGGCGGGTTCCGCTTTCCCCTGATGGGATCGCGGGGTTGCCCGTTTAATTGCACTTTTTGCTCTTCTCCGTTAATGTGGCAGCGGAAGGTAAGATGGCTCAGCCCGGCCCGGATTGTGGCCGAGATGGAAGAAGTCAGGCGGCGGTATCAGGTGAATCAATTCCATTTTTGGGATGACAACCTGGTCTTGATGCGGCGGCACATGACGGAGCTGGCCGAATTGATCTTAAAGACCGATCATCCTTACCGCTGGGTAGGGCTGTCTCGGGCCTCTGACATTGTCAAGCACCAGGACATCTTACCCTTAATGAAGCGGGCCGGCTGTGTCGGCTTGGAGATCGGGGTGGAATCGTTCACTCAGGTGAGTGTGGACATGACCCGGAAAGGCGAGGCCGTGGAAGAGATGGTCACGGCCACAGATTGCTTGATTCGAGCCGGGATAACGCCGCTTTTTACGCATATGCTGTTTACCCCCGGAGAAACCCTGGCCGGTTACCCGATTAAGGAAAAGTTTATCCACAAGCTCCTGTCCGGGGTGGGTCTGGGGCGCCGTTCGGAATCCGAGCTGGGCCAGTTAACCACCCCCCATCGGGGTACGGTGTTCGCCCAGGAAGCCCCGGCTTTAGGAGAAGTACTGTGCCGGAATAACGCCGATTTCGTCCACCATCGGGTCAACTTCATCCCCCATTCGCTGCTGGATGACATTCCGCGCAAAACAGCCGCCTGTCCCGGATATCCTTATTATTTTCTTGGCACTATCGGGGGTGCCGTGTATAATTGGACACTTCCGGATATGCAAGACTTCCTGAAGGTGGGCGCCTGGCTCTGGCCGGAGATCGACGGCCGGACCTCGATCAGAGAATTGAGCCGCCGGGTGGCCGCCCGGTTCCCCCACCTCGATCCGGAAAAGGCCTTAATTTTCACCTCGCTCAATCTCGTCGGCTGGGCCAGGGATGACCGGGTGACCGGCCTTCCGGGAAGGGCTTGAAATGACCGTCAAGCACCAAAAGCTACTTTCTAAAATACTATCGGGGGTTTCTGAGAGGCAGGCCAGGGATGTTTAAATACGAAGCCATCATCTACTGGAGTGAAGAGGATCGGTCATTCATTGCTGAAGTTCCTGAATTGCCTGGTTGTGCCGCCGATGGAACCGGTTATCAAGAGGCGTTAAGGAACGCTGAGGTGGTTATTCAACAATGGGTTGAAACTGCCCAAGAACTTGGCCGTAATATCCCGGAACCCAGGGGTCGTTTGATGTATGTGTGACGTGACGTTGTCCCCACCTGGAAGAACTCCTGGATGCCATGCTGAAGATAGCCACAGAAAAGGGTCAGGCCGCCTGAGGGCTCACCCGACCAGGTTAAGTAACCAGCAACCCGTAACGCGTAACCCGTAACCCGAAACTCGAAAATGGCCAAAATCGCAATTCTTGATACCGTCTTTACCTGGCCGCCGGATGGCGGGGCCAGAACCGACCTGATGGAGGTGGCCTCCCGGCTGGCCAGCGACCACGAGGTGGTCATGTTTGTGGTCGACTTCAATTGGCTCTTCCCCAGAGGCCGGATCACGGGAGCGTTGCCGTTCGCCGTCCGGAAGATTCCGTTTCGCCTCTCCGAGTTTACGGGATCAGGCATTACGGCCAAATTCAAAAGAGAACTGGATCGGTTTAAACCGGATCATGTCTTTATCGGGGATAGCTGGTATTTCAAACCGTATTTGATGGACGCGGCCAAAGAATTTCCCACCTATGTCAGATTCTATGCCTATGAGTCCTTGTGCCTCAGGGGTGGGGGGACGTTATTCAGAAATAACCAAATTTGTCCCCGAAATTACCTGGTCCGCTCTAAAGCCGCCAGAATTACCTGTGGCTTTTGCGCCCTGTTCCGGTCTTCCCGGGCCCATTTCCATGAGATATTAGCCGCCCGGGTATTTACCGATGACTACGTGGATAGATTCATCGCCGGCCTGACCCGAGCCCGAAACATCATCGTCTATAATGAATTTGCCAAAACCCGGTTGGCCGGCTATAATCCCCGGATCAAAATCATCCCCAGCGGCGTTGATGCCGCCCGATTTACGCCGCTGCCGCCGCCGGCCGACAAAAGGGGCATTAATGTGTTGATGGTCGGACGGGCCATGGACCGGAATAAAGGATTTCATATCTTGCACCGGGCCAGCCGGAATTTGTGGGATCAGGGAGTGGAGTTTAACCTGCTGGGTACCTCCGCCCGGCCCATTCGTCTGGATAAAGTCATCAATGCCGGTTGGATGCCGCAAGAAAAGCTACCCTTTTTGTATGCCCAAAGCGATATCTGTGTCGTCCCGTCCCTCTGGCCGGAGCCTTTCGGGATCGTGGCCTTAGAGGCCATGGCTTGCGGCAAGCCGGTGATTGTGTCGAAAGTCGGCGGATTGCAAGATATCGTGTCCGATGGAGTGGATGGATACGTGGTAGAGCCTGGGATGGTCGCCCCTCTTCAACAAAAACTCCTGGCCCTTTTGGCAGATCCCTTGCTCCGCCAAAGTTTGGGCCAAGCCGGCCGACAAAAAGTCTTAAACAAATTCACCTGGGATGCCATTTATGAAAATCACTATGCCGCCTTGTTCTCTTGAACCCATTCGGACGGAATTAAATTCGATCAAGCCGCCGTTTGTTTCTCTTATTGTCACCAGTTATAACTACGCCAACTACATTACGGACTGCCTCCGGTCCGTCACCCGGCAAACCTACCGTTATTTTGAGTGTATCATTGTTGATGATTGCTCCACCGACAACACCCTGGAGGTGGTCAATGAGTTTATGGCTTCGCCTGAAGCCGATAACAAGTTCCGGCTGGTGTCTCACGAGAAGAACGGCGGTCAGATGCAAGGGTTCAAGACCGGGGTGGACCAGGCTAAGGGAAACTTTGTGGTCTTTGTCGATGCCGATGATCTCCTGCTGCCGGATTTCCTGGGCGCCCATCTTTCCGCCCACTTAAATGCCAGTTATGTGGCCGCCTTCACCGCCTCCAACCAAATTCAGATTGATGAAACCGGCGAAATTCATGCCGGCGTCCATACCGATTTAGAGATAGGAATCATCTCCCCATTCCTGAATAAGAAAATACCTTTCGATATATTAAATAGTTGGGACTTCGGAGAGACTTACCGTCTGGCTCAGACCCCTCGGGAGGCTATTTACCTTTCTCCCTATCGCGGCCAGGGGATGCACTGGCGCTGGTCCACCAGCACGGCGATGATGTACCGGAAGTCGGTTTTAGACCGCATCATCCCGCCGGAGGCCGACAAATTCCGTATTTGTGCGGATTATTATCTGGCTAATTTCGCCCACGCCGTTGGCGGATCCATCGTCATCCCGAACATTCATAGCTGCTATCGGCGTCATTTAAAAAACAACTTCAGCAACAACCCCATCACCGGCGGGATCACCCCCACCGGCGACATCTCCCGGCATCCGCATCGGGATTTATTCAGGACCGCCATTGTAAACCACATCCAGCAACATGCCGGGGTGTTTCTGGGAATGTTGGGACCAGCCAACTTTGCCAATTTATTGGAAACATTTTGTTCTCTTCGAGAGATGATCAGGTTTTGGACTCATCCGGAAATCCGGGCTTATCGCCGGTTTGTCATCTATGGGGCGGTCCACGGTCTGGTCCGGAAAATTACCGAAGGGCTATACACGACGGTTTCTTACGCCTGGCGCGCCATAAAACCTTAGACAAAAGCTCGACAGCCTTGGGCGTGTCTTTGAAGAATGGTATCATATTGAAAGATCGAACGGAAAGGGAATTGGGATGAATGCCTACACCAAGACGAAGAAGAAGGTCCTCACCCGCCGCGGAGTGCTCTGGCTGGGCCAGACATGCAATCTGCGGTGCCACTTCTGTTATTTTCTGGACCGCATCAACAGCCAGGATCACCCTGAGCATCCCTTTATGACCCTGGACAAGGCCAAATATATTTGTCATCAACTCCGATATCACTACGATAACAACGCCATTGATATCCAGGGCGGGGAACCGCTCCTGTTTAAAGATATTTATAAGCTTATCAGCTATTGTCGTCAGATCGGCCTTTACCCCACGATTATTACCAACGGCCTTCTCTTGGCCAAAAAAGACGTTTGCGAGCAATTAAAGGACGCCGGAGTTCGAGATCTGCTGCTCAGCGTCCACGGGGTAGGGGAGACCTACGACCAGGTCGTCGGAGTACCTGGCGCCTCCAAGAAGCAGATGGAAGGACTGGCCCGGTGTCGGGAACTGGGCATTCCGATTAGATTCAACACGGTCCTGTCCAAGTTGGCTTTACCGCAATTGACGGCCATCGCCCAGTTAGCCATCGACTCCCAGACCCGGGTGGTCAATTTTATCGCCTTTAATCCCTTTGAGGACCAATCCGACCAGACAAAACGCAGCCGGGAAAACGTGCCGGCCTACACGGAGGTCGCGCCCCCCTTGACGGCCGCCTTGGATTTGCTTGAGGCCGCCGGGGTGGAGGCCAATGTGCGCTATCTACCCCTGTGTATCGTCCCGCCGCGTCATCGCAACTCGATGTACAATTTTCAGCAATTACCATATGATTTGCATGAATGGGACTATATGTCCTGGTCCTGGACCGGGGAGCAACCCCAACGGATGCGGGGCGGGACCTGTTCTCCGCTGATTTCGTTAAAAGACAGTCCCGGCGGTATTTGGATCGATAAATTGAAATTGATGGTGGCCGACAAGTTGCGGCATTATCCGCGGTTATTATCATCAATCGGGTCCACCTATCATCGGCTTCGGCCGCTGGCCCATGTCGAACGGCTCTTCCAGGAGGGGGGCGCGGTGAATTTCGCCAAACGCGACCCCGCCTTATACCGGGCCAATGCCCGATTACGGGCCGAAGTGCATTGTCGCTACCTCTATTCATCCAAGTGCCCCCAGTGCGCCGGCCAACCCATTTGCGACGGCTTCCACGGCGATTATGTCTCTATTTTCGGGGCGGATGAGGCTGACCCGATGCGCGGCCTGCCCCGCATTGATGATCCCTGTCATTTTATTCAGGAACAAGATAAAGTCATCGAGGAAGAAGACTACGGCTGGGTTTTAGGCCGCGAATAATATAATGGGCGCAAATCACGTCTTCGAGTCCGATGGGCGGAATGCGGATGGTTGATCTGATAGACACTCTGGCCTCCGAACCGGAAAGCAGTCACCCAAGAGGTATCTAAATATGAGTGAAAAGGCGCAAGTCCAAATAGAGGAGCCCGAAGGTCAGGATTCGTCCCAATCATCGGGCTGGGGCGATTATCCTCTTGATTCGGTTTTCGTGCGGACTGAATCGCGGACGGTTAGGGAAGTCGTCAGTAGAATAAAAAAGGGTCGTTACATTCTTGACCCCGACTATCAGAGGGACTTTGTCTGGGAATTGGAAAAGCAATCCCGTTTAATTGAATCTTGTTTAATGCGGATACCGCTGCCGGTCTTCTATGTGGCCGAGGCTAAAGACGGCAAGATTATGGTTGTTGACGGCTTACAGCGGCTAACGACGTTTTATCGATATACGAATGATAAGTTTGTCTTAACCTGGCCTGTCCCAGAGGAAGATAAAAACGCCCGAAAAGTCTTCTTGATTGGCAAAAAATTCAGCGACTTGCCTCTAAAACTGCAGGAGCGGATAGAAGACGTTCAGTTGATCCTTTACATCCTTGACGAAAAAGCCCCAGAAAGAGTAAAACTCGATATCTTTGAGCGGGTTAACGGTGGAGTCCCACTGACGCGGCAACAAATGCGGAATTGCCTTCATAATGGTCAGGCCACGCAATGGCTTAAAAAAACCGCACAAAGCGAGATTTTTCTTCGAGTTACAGATGGTCGCCTGGACACAAAGTCAATGCGCGACCGGGAAGTTATAAACCGTTTTTGCGCCTTTTATTTGCTGGGTCCTGAAGAATACAAAGGCGATATGGATGGTTTCCTGGCTCAGGCGCTCGACAAGATGAATGGCATGGGGGCGGATGAACTTAACCAATTGACTCTGGCCTTCGACCGGAGCATGCAGTCAAATGAACGGCTCTTTGACAAACACGCTTTTAGAAAATCCTTAGCCACGGGAAATAAAGGGGCAGACAGGACGATGATAAATATCGCATTTTTTGATATCTGTTCCGCGGAATTAGCTAGATTAAGCCGAGAACGCGTCGAAGAAAAGGCGGATGACTTGCGGTCCGTAATCAGCAACTTATTAAATAATAAAGACTTTTCTAATGCGATCACTTTCGCGACGAACGGCGCGAAGCAAGTTAAGTTGCGCTTTGACATGATGCAAAAAGCCATCGCGGAGGTCGCCTGACTATGCTCACCCAAATAGCCATAAAAAATTTTAAGTGCTTCGATACACTTATGTTGCCCCTGGCGCCTCTCACCTTAATGACGGGCTTTAACGCCGCAGGTAAGTCGACCACGCTGCAAAGCATTCTGCTTATCGCCCAATCATTGCGCTCGGGCAACCGGTCAACTGAACTGCTCCTGAACGGTCCACTTACTCACCTGGGCAGTCCCGGAGAAGTAATCCATCCGGAACACGGTGATATTGCTTTTGCCTTTGAAGACGACCGGGCTGAAGTGGAGTGGACATTTAAGACGGAAGATCGCAGCCGGCGGATGGCCTTGCTAATCTCCCAGGTGTTAATCAATGACCAGGCCAACAGACTGCAATTTTCCAATTTGTCTGACCTGTATATGCTCTTGCCGCCGGAGGCTCCGGAGACCGCCCGGCAATTGGTTAATGATTTAAGCCAAACCATCTTTATCAGCGCGGTGAGAATGGGTACCGCCGATGTCTTTCCAGCGCCTGAAGACCCTATCTCCGTTCACGCCGATGTCGGGGTACAGGGGGGATTTGCGCCGTGGTGGTTTCAGCAGTTTCTCGACGACGATGTTGATAAACCCCGCTGCCATCCGGCAGATTCGGCAACGTCCCTCCGGCGTCAGTTTAATGCCTGGGCGAATGAGCTTTTTCCCGCGGCCGAAGGAAACGCTTTATCGATTGACAAAACGAATCTCATGCGCCTGGAACTCCGAATCGGGGAGGCCGGCGAGTGGCGGAGACCTTCCAATATCGGCTACGGGTTGACCTACGCCTTCCCCATCATCGTCGCCGGTCTGCTGGCCAAGCCAGGGCAGATTCTGATCATCGACAGCCCGGAAGCCCATTTGCATCCCTTGGGTCAGTCGAAGATGGGCCGCTTCCTGGCCTACATTGCCGCGGCCGGGGTTCAGGTCCTGATCGAAACGCACAGTGACCATATCCTTAATGGAATCCGCCTGGCCGTGCGGGACCAGGTTATTGACCCCCGGAAGGTGGCCGTGTATTTCTTTGGTCATGCCGTTGATGCAGTTGCCGGTCCGGCCGGGGTCGTTTCGCCGGAACTTGACGCCCAAGGAAACCTTAGTGAATGGCCTGAGGGGTTCTTCGACCAAACAGAGAAGGATTTGGCCCGGTTGGCGGGGTGGGAGTAATGGAATGGCTTGTTAATGATCTCTCATTAGATGGTCAATTCGCCCATCCGGCAGCCGTCAGAACAGCCTTGGAACCCTTGCTTAAGTTGCGAATGCGTGACAATTATCTATTGAACAACCTTTACACCTCAAGAAGGCTCATAGACCGCCAGGCAACCGCGACCGCTAATCTTCGAGAAGCTGTTAAGGCAATCAAGACCACTAATCTTCAAGAAGCTGTTAAAGTCGATAAGAATTTCATTAAGCAGGTTCTATCGTGGTTGGCCAATTCCCATTTTTTTTGGGAAACCAACAGCCAACCCGACGACTATGACCATTTCGAATTCGAGGGCGAGGAAGTCACCGAGCAGGGTTTAGGCGAAGCCGCCAGGAGACTTTTGGCAGGTAGAGAGACCAGGAGTTTCAGTTTTCAAGATATACAGAAATTTGAAAAGACGCCGTTAAGCGTTCAACATGGATTCTCCGATGATCCTCCCGATCAGATTATTATCGATAACGACTGGCGGATTGATCAACTTGAATCCGTTCTTCAAGGCGTCAGGAAAATCGAATCCTGGCCCGATGTACAGGTAGAGATTAGACGACGGTTTGCCGAAATTATGTTTCCCGAGACGGTTATGGAGAAAATGACCCCTGTTCCTTTCAGTAAAGCTTTAAAGGAGCGAATATACGTACTGTTAGGTGTTCTAAATAGACTTGTTCAGGAAACGGGACCTGACGGCAAGCTAACACCTGGTGGTATGGAAATATGGCTCAACCGTTCTACCGGCGCCCGTGCCTGGTTTACCGATGAATCTGAGACTAATAAAATCAATTTTAAGACAGAATTGACCTTTGTTGACCCGGCGAATGCCGGTAAGGCTATTTTTTGTCCATGGCACGGCAAAATCAATGAAGGTCCAACTCGGATCCATTTTGAATGGCCTCGTCCACCCGGTCAACGCCAAATCAAAGTGGTCTACATCGGACCTAAGATCACCAAGAAATGACGGTGGCAAGATGGTCAAGACAATGTGGATTGGTTTAGGCAATGCATAAGTTACTCGAATATCGCACCCTGATCTGGGTACTCACCCTCAAGCAGATCAAGATCAGATACCGGATCGCCTTTTTGGGCTTTCTGTGGATGATTTTGAATCCCTTGCTCATGATGGCGGTGCTTTATCTGGTCTTTTCCCAGATGGTTAAGTTGAACATCCCCCATTACCCCTGGTACCTTTTAACCGGGTTGCTGCCCTGGATGTTTTTGAGCCACTCCATCGGGTTAGCCACGGAATCGATTGTTCAAGAAGCCGACATTATCAAATCCACCCCTTTCCCCTGGGCCATTATTCCGGCGGCGACCGTGCTGGGCAGCATGGCGGTGTTTGGGGTGTCGTTCGTCCTGCTGGTCGTTATTAACCTGTGGGCGGGAGGAACGTTGTCGGCCTGGACATTTTTTCTGCCAATCCCGATTATCTTGTTATTTTTGTTGACGCTGGGGATTTCCTTAACCACCTCGGCCTTATATGCCTATTACATGGATGTCCGATATATAGTTGACGCCGGTTTACTGGTTTGGTTCTATGCCTGCCCCATTTTTTACACTATGGACATGGTGCCGCCGGGCCTGGTCCCCTATTACCAATGGAATCCCATGGTCGGCATCCTGGTCGCCTTTCAAAATATCATCATCCGGAACCAGGCGCCCAACTTCGATCTGCTGCTTCTCAGTGCCGTGATTTGTTTTGTTGTTCTGGCGCTCGGCGTGATCATCTTCGAATGGTCCAGAGGCGACTTTACGGATGTGATTTAACCGGATGGGCGGTATGGCCGGTTACCTGGGACGTGTTGTGGGTAACCAGTGGCTTTAAACCAAAGACATTTTGATGCAGGATAAAACATGGATCGCTCCGTCATTACCCTGGAAAATATTAGTAAGAAATATCGGCTGCAGCGGGGTAGATCCGTCCTGGGCCTGGAAGTCATCAGGTTTTTTCTTTCTTTAAAAGGACCGAAGCGAGATCTATGGGGCCTCCGAGACATCAATTTGGAAGTGCCGGAAAACACCACATTAGGTGTTATAGGCCATAACGGTGCCGGAAAATCGACTCTCCTGCGAATCCTGGCCGGAGTCACCCGGCCCACTTCCGGCCGCGTCACGGTCAATGGCCGGCTGGGGCTTCTGCTAAATTTAGGCGCCGGATTTCATCCCTTGCTGACGGGGCGGGAAAATATCTTTTTAAAAGGCGCCCTGCATGGCTTTAAAACCTGGGAGATCAAAAAGCTGTTCGACCGGATCGTGGCTTTTTCCGAACTGGAAGACTTCATCGACATGTCTTTGCGGGAATATTCGTCCGGGATGCGGCTAAGGTTGGGTTTTGCCATCGCCTGTCACCTGGACCCGGACATCCTGCTGGTGGACGAAGTCTTAGCCGTGGGCGACCCCAGATTTCAACGAAAGTGTATCGAACGATTTTATGAGTTCAAAAAGAACGGCAAAACGACCGTGGTTGTGTCCCACGATTTGGGTCTGATCACCGGGATCTGCGACAGGGGATTGCTATTGAAAAAAGGCCGCATTGCCATGTTCGGCAGTGTCCCGCGGGTGGTCAACACCTTTTTGGAGGATGATAAGACCAGCCACGGAGCGGCCATCATTGAATCGGGCCGAGTGGGACTGTCTTTTGATAATGGGAAGGGCATCATTTTCGTCGATGGTCAGGAAGTTACCACCGGACTGGGCATGTATACCTCGATGAAGATCCAGCCCACAGACGGGGATGCTGATTCCGCCGTTTTTTATACCTCGGAGCAAGCGGTCTGGGAGATTATAGACCGAACGGAAACAAGTTTTTGCGCCCGCGGGGCCTTTATCAGCGTCCCTGTAGTCCAGACCTGGCGGGTCAGCCTGTCTCCGACCGGTCAGATAAACTGGCAGGTGGAGATGGAGCTTAAAGAAGACATCACGTTTCAAGAGCGGCAATCCAATATCATGATCAAAAGCGATTATATCCGCTGGGGGTTTAACGACCGCGACCAGAGCCGATTTCCTGAAATTTTCTGGCAAAATTATGACTGGCAGATGCTCCAGGCCGAACCGGCCCAAGTCATCACCGTGGTGCCAGATGGTCTAACCCCCCGGCCGTTACCCCAAGTAATATTTAACTCGATGATGAATGGCTCTGAAGCTTGTGTCACCAACACTAACCTGTTCTTCAAGGGACGGCTGCTCGTGCATCGGGAAAGACAAAATAGACTATTTAGTCCTGGGACCTATCCCTACTTCCAAGGAACGATTGAACTACAGATTTGACCAAAGTCGACGCGATACCGAGAATTGTTGCTGGTTACCGGTTACTCGTTGAAGATAACCCGTAACCCGTAACTCGGACCCCGCAACCAGTCACACGAGAGGAGAAACATGGACACACATCAGATGGTCTGGAACAGACAGGTGGCTGACGTGATCATTCGGAATCTGGAGAAACGCCGCATGGAGGGGAGCTATGCCGATACCGCGGCCCAGGCCGGGGATGAGGTCTTGGCCATGATCCCGCCCGACGCCACGGTCTACCGGTCCGGCTCTATGACGACGACCGACCTGGGGCTATGGGACCGGCTGGCCGAGTTGCCCGGTGTGACGTTGATCGATCCCTACCGGCCCGGACTCACCCCGGAAGAAAGCTTTGAAGCCCGGCGCCGAGGATTGACCGCAGATGTGATGGTGGCCAGCACCAATGCCATCACCCTGGACGGGAAATTGGTCAACCTCGACGGGATGGGCAATCGCGCCGCGGCCATGATATTCGGGCCCCATAAGGTGATCCTGGTGGTGGGGATGAACAAGGTCGCGCCGGACCTGGACTCGGCCATGGCCAGGGTAAAGCATTATGCCGCCCCGGTTAACTCCATCAGGATCGGCTACAAAAACCCCTGCACGGAGACCGGGATATGTGTTGACTGCAAATCCCCCCAGCGCATCTGCAACATGTGGAGCATCATCGAAGGCCATATGCTCAAAGGCCGGATTCATGTTAAGCTGGTCGGGGAAGCCCTGGGGTATTAGGAATCGATTGCCCTGAAAAAAGCTTCCATCTTCGATGCGATTTTGGTAACATATTGCGTGTTGCGGGTTCCGTGGTGTACCCCATGTTTGCGGGGGACTTGTCGTCAACCAGTACATCGAGGAGGGGCCAATGAAACTGAGTACTCGAAACATCGTCAAGGGAAAAGTGATTGAAGTCACGGAAGGCCAGGTGATGGCCAAGGTAAAGGCGGATATAGGCGGGGGAAACATTCTGACTTCCACCGTGACCGTGGAGGCCGTAAAGGAACTGGGGGTGAAGGTCGGCGACGAAATATCCCTGCTCATTAAGGCCTCCAGCGTCATGCTCGGAAAAGAATAACCCAGCCGGGCCTCTTGCGGTTAATGGTTTCTTTTTTAGTAAATCGAGTAGGGGGCCGGCCCGGTCCCCTCTCTCGCATCACCGGCCTACCCAATGCTGGTGAATCGTGAAAAAAATGACGCGATTTCTGCTCAGCAATTATAATTTTGACAGGATTAACAAGATTAACAGGAGTTATGGACCGTGATAATCCTGTTGATCCTGTTATACTTTGAACGGTCATAATTGACCCTTTTATTGATGTGCCCAATACTCGGGTATAGATTTTCTTTGAGATATTTATTATGATCACCTGGCAATACAGAAACCCTTTTT
>JADFXK010000083.1 GCA_015233625.1 Deltaproteobacteria bacterium
GGATACTCTCCGATGACTAACCGGGCGGCTTCCAGCAAAATGTCATGGCGCTTCCAGTTCCGCATCAAGGCCACCATAGTTACCACCGGAGCCGTAGCCGGGATTCCCAATTCGTCTCTGAGACCTGGTAAGGCGGGGACATCGGGGTGAAACCGGGTTATATCCACCCCGGTGGGGATGGAAAATATCTTGGCGGGATCAAGGCCGTTATCCCTAACCATCTGGTCTTTGATAAATGACCCGGTGGTCACGATGGCATCGGGCAGCCGATAAACAAAATTGAGCGGATGATTGGAAATAGGCGTAGACAGATGCCGGGTTCTCACCAGCGCCGCTCTTGTGCCTGATTTGACGGCCAATGAAGCCACCCAACTGTCTATGGAGCTATGGGTGTCCACAATATCAAAAGATCGCTCCATAATTATTCGCCGGATCCGGTACCAGGACGGGAGGTCGTAGGCGGTCCGGATCTGCATCTTGATCAGATCGACTCCGGCCGCCTGGCCGTAGGTATCCAGGCCACTCCCGGGGGGGCAAAGTAAGGTCACCTGATGGCCGCGTTTCATTAATCCGGTCACATCGGCCATGATCCGGATTTCCTGACCCCCCCAGGCATCACCCCACTCTGTATGCAAAATTTTAAGTTTCACGAGATCCTTTATGTCGTTAATTTAAGTTTCCGGTCTACGGCTTTGAGCACCATGTCCACGTCAAGGTTGGTCATGCACTCTTGGGTCCGGCATTTCTTCTTAAAGCAGGGGCTGCAGTTTAGGCCTGTTCTGACCACCATATGCCTCTTCCCGTAAGGCCCGGTACGCCAAGGGGCGGTGGGGCCGAATAGGGCGATCACCGGAGTCCCGACTGCCGCGGCCATGTGCATCGGCCCCGTGTCAGTGGAGATGACCAGGTCGGTTCGTCGATAGATCTCGGCCAAGTCGGCCAAACTGGTGGCGCCGGCTAGATTTACCGCTTTTTGGTGCATTCCGTCAAGAATATAATCAATCACCGCCCTGTCTTCAGGGCTTCCGGTAAACATCACCTCAGCGCCATAGCGGTCCACCAGACTGTCCGCCAACCGGCTAAATCGTTCGGGAAGCCAATTCTTGGTGTCCCACTTGGCCATGGGATTGATCGCCACCAGGGGGTGATGGGCCGAGGCCAGCCGGATCCGTAAATCTTCGGCCTCAAAATCCCGCGGGGGCAACTCCGGCTCCGGAGTTTCAAAATCAATTCCGGCCATAACGCCGGCCAGATGAACGTAGCGCCACACCGCGTGGTTATTCTTAGATACCGGGGTGACTCGCCGGTTCAGGAATAGATAACTGCCTTCTTGGGTCAGATCATAGCCCATCTTGCATTTGCCGCGGGCCAGGGCGACGACCAGGGCACTTTTGAACAACCACTGGAAATCAATAATATAGTCATAGTGTTCCACCCGGAGCTCTTTAACAAACCGGCGGATCTCAGGAAATGCCGTCTTTATGCCGTCGATTGTTTTTAGGTCTTGTTGCCATTTCTTCCTGCGCGAAATCATGACTTTATTAATGTCAGGATGCCCCTTGACCAGGCTGGCCGCGGCTTCTTCGACCACCCAGTCAATCTTGGCCGTTGGAAAAGCGGATCTGAGAGCGGTTAGCGCGGCCATGGTATGGACCACGTCACCAATGGCGCTAAGTTTGACCATCAGAATTTTAATTTGAGGCATTTTATCATAAGATTTCATCAGGTTCCGTCTTCTTTACGGCGTCCTTAACCCGCCGGGCTTTTTTGGATTTATGGATATGCTTCGGGGGCTTGACATTGTTGGTTGAGTCGTCGAGTGCTTCGGCCGCGGCAACGTTTTCCTTGGTTGAAATAGTCTCGGCCGAGTCTCGCCACCACTTCTCCCAGACCCCCGTGTCTTGGCCAAAATCCTTTCCGGTAAGAGACCGGAGGATAGACATAGACTCATCCCGGACTAGATCTTCCTTGTCGTTCAAAGCCAAAAGCAAACGCGGCAAGGCGGAAGTCGCCTTCATCTCTTTAAGGGCGCGCAGGGAACACAATCGAACACCGACATCTGGATCGCTTAACGCGTCGCTCAGTGGTTCCAGAGCCCGCGGGTCATTAATCCGTCCCAAGGCTTCGGCGGCCAGGCGGCGCACCAGAGGTTTATCCTCCTTCAGGGCCTTGATCAGACATTCTACCGCTTGTTTATCGTTGGTATACCCTAAAAGAATGGTCGCATTGGCGCGAAAATAGTCATATTTGTAACGTGCGGCAATTAGAAGATTATCAACATTAAGCGGATAGGCTGACTGGAACAAGGCCCAAGCTGCTTTTTCTCGGACCTCCATGTGTTCAGATTTGGCCTCAACCATAGCAATCAAGTCTTTTTCTGTTTGCGGCTCCCTGATCTCGCCCAGGGCCTCTGCCGCGGCGGCCCGGACTCGCCAATCTGAATTTTGAAGACACTCAATCAATGGGTTAACCGCTCGGGGGTCTTGAAATTTTCCCAAAGTTGCAGCGGCCAGCACCTGGATAGACCAATTGTTGTCAGATAGCCGGTCGATGAGTGGAACTACCGCCCGATGGTCATTAATCATGCCCAGAGCCTGAATGGCGGAGGCCCGAACCTGATGGTTCATATCTCGAGTAGCCGCAATAAGGGAGTCAATGGCCCGATAAGCTTTTATCCTGCCAATGACTTGGGCGGCATTATGACGTTCCCCGGCATCCTGGTCTTGGAGAATGGCTTCCAGAGGGCCGATGGCCCGGCCATCATGGATGGTGCCCAAGGCGATTATGGCCGCCAGCCGGACGTCTGGGTACTTGCTTTTTAAGACGTCAATCAATGGTGGGACAGCTCTGGCGTCTTTTACGTGCCCCAGAACTTCGGCCGCTCGTTGTTGCACTTCCGGGTACTCAAGGTCCGTTGGATCAGCATAGGGGTACTTAGATTTGAGTAGGTCAATCAAAGGTCCCACGGCCTGGCGCTGTCTCAGTCGGTCCAAGGCCCCGACGGAACTTCGCCTAACCATCCAGGCTTTATCCCGGAGTGTCTGGATCAGCGGTCCAACGGCCCGTGTATCTCTGATGCTCCCCAGTGAATCAGCCGCTTTGGCCCGAATTCGCCAATTCTTATCTTTTAACAACCCAATTAGTGAGTCAACCGATCGAGGGTCTCTGATTTCTCCCAGCGCCTCGGCCACGGCGGTTCTGACTTGTTGATCTTCATCTTGGAGGGCGGCCAGCAATGGTTCCGTCACCTGGGGAGATATGATGTTTTTCAAGACCAGGGCCGCGTTGGCTCTGGTTGTTGGTTGTTGCTTGTGGTCATTTAGGGCGGCCGAGACCTTGGTGACCAGGTCCTGGGCCCCGTATCTTCCCAAAACTCTGGCCGCGACCGTCCGTTGCTCATAATTAGTGCCGGTCAGAGCTACATTCAGCAGCGCGTCGATGGCCTTAACGTCCTTGATTTTCAACAATGCGTCCATTGCCTGTTTTTGAACCCAGCCATATTCATCGGTCAGTAATTCAATCAAAGGGCTGACAGCCCTGACGTCGGCAATCTGGCCCAGGAGTCCGGCGGCTTTCCAGCGAATGTCAGGATTGGGACTCTTTAGTGAATCGATCAAATTCGTAACTATCTGGGGAGGCTTTATCTTTCCCAACGCCTCGGCCGCGCTTTCTCCCGACTGGCCCCGATGGTTCATCATGGCTTGGAGCAGTGCCGGCACGGCTTTCAAGTCGCCAATGGCACCTAAGGCCCAGGCGGCATTTTCACGGGTATCAGGGTCATCGTCGTTTAGGGCTGCAATCAAGTGGGGCCCAGCCGTGGCGGCCTTGATGACCCCCAACGCCTTAGCCGCAGTCTTACGGACAGGGGGGGATTCGTCCTTTAAGGCCGCGGTTAATGGCCCGACCGCGCGTGAATCGCCGATTTCGCCCAATGCTACGACCGCGTTTTGACGGACAACCGGCTCCTTATCTTCCATAGCCGCGAGCAAAGGCTCCACAGCTCTGAGGTCTTTGATTTTGCCCAAGGCTTCCGCGGCCTTTTCGCGTAGGACGGCCCGATTATCATTCAACGCCGCGATCAAAGGCGGCACCGCCAGCGGATCGGCAATCATCCCTAGCGCCCAGGCGGCGTTGGCGTCATGATACCTGGCCAGATTTTCAGTCAACCTCCCGGCAGCCGGTTGATACTTCATTCTTCCTAGGATCCATGATGCCTTATGCGAAATCTCCAAATCCTCATCGTCTAAGGCGGCCAGGAGTGGGGTTACCGCTTGTTGGCCGATGTTGGCCAGTGCCTGAGCTACTTCAATACCTTCGAATTCGAAGTTGAGATTGGGCCAAAACCAGAATCTCCGGCTTCCGCCCAACATATTTATTAGTATCGGCACGGCTGGAGCGACGCGTTCCCCCATTTGCCCCAGGCGGAATACGGCGTATTCCCGTTTAACCGGGTTGGGCGAAGACAAGTCGGAAATTTGGTTTTTGATTTCGTCGGGGAGGTGAAGCTGGATGTTTTTGGGAGCGGCTCTATGCCCCGGAAGATATAGCGAGCTATAATCCACAACCATGATAAAGAAATAAACGGCCAGAAGGAAGATGAATATTCCCAACACCACATTTCTAATGCTTTTAAAAAGATACGATAACATTCAGATCACCGCGTCAGGTGAAGCCTATCGGGTTGCGTGTTGCGTGTTCCGGGTTGCGGAGTAATTATCCCCTTAGTTGCCGACCATGCTCATTCATGAAGGCAGCTCCTTGCATCGGGATGGATCTCGGGTGACACTATAAAAGTATCATTATTTTTAACCCGCAACCGGTAGCCCGTAACCCGCAACAGGGGTAGATTGGAATAGCGAAGTAAGGCCGGTTGAACCAAAGGTCCATTTTATATATCTTACCGGCCGGACAGGGCGCGGTCCACCGCGGCCAGAACTTCCATCGGCTGGATGAGGTTTAGACAATCATAGGTATTCAACCGACATGTTTCCTTCTTGCATGGGCTGCAAGGCAGGGCGTGTCTGACCAACACCAACTTGTCCGTTTTAGGGGCGGTGGCCAGGTGGTTAGTTGATCCAAACAGCCCCACCACGGGTACATTCAGCGCCCCCGCCACGTGCATTAATCCGGAGTCATTAGCTACAAACGCCGCGCATTGTGAAATTACCGCCATGGCCACCCCTAAATCGGTTCGACCAATCAGGTTGAAGTCAACTCCCCCGGATTTCCGGGCGATCTCGTCCCCTGTAGCCTCCTCCCCGGGGCTGCCCAGGAGAACCACTTTGGCTCGGAGTTGATCTTTAATCAACCTGATTAACTCACCAAACCGGTCAGCCGGCCAGCGTTTGGCCGGGCCAAAAGCGGCACCCGGACTAACTCCAACCAGTAAGTCGGACGCCTGCCAACCCATTTCGGCCAGGGCCATCTTTCCCGCGGCCAGGTCGGCCGGAGCCGGAGTCAAGCCGGGCCTGCGGTCAGTTACCCGAAGCCCCAGGGCCTCGATCACATAGAGAAAATAATCAACTTGATGTCCCTGCTTGATGACTCGTGGGAGCGGGACGCCATGGGTCAACAACATGCCCCGAGCATCGGTTTTAAACCCGGCGCGGCTAGGAATTCCGGCTCCCCAGGCCAGGAACGCGGCATCAAAGGCGTTTTGAAGCAAAACCGCCAGGTCAAACCGTTGCTTCCGAATGGCTTTAATCAAGACCATGCGGCCCAACAATCCCCGGTGCCGTCCTTTGATATCATAGTCCATCACCTCGTCCACCAGTTCACCCGGCCGAAAGATGGCTCTAACCCAGGGCCGGGCGACCGCAGTAATGGCCGCGTCCGGAAAATTTTCTCTCACGGCCCGAACCGCCGGGATGGCCATCACGGCATCTCCTACCCAATTGGGCACCCGGATCATAAGACGGCGGATTGATTGCGAAGCTGTCAAGTTATCTGTCAAGATGACTCCCAGGCGATCAGATCATAAGTAATCAGCAACAATTGTTCTCAGAAACGGAAATTATAATTGTGTCAAGCAGATATGGTCTCCTTTGGACTCGTAGGGACACGATGGTTTCACGTGTCCGGCCATCCGGCCAAATCTGGTCAGTTGTACCTAACTGGGGCCGGCTAGTCAATAGCCAAATGCAGGATTGTCAGTATGGCTAGTGTTGATTCGGTTTAGCGGTGCAGGACTGGCTTGATGAACTGGCGGTGAGACTTTTCAAGCTCATAGGCGGCTATAATGCTTGCAAAGATTTCTGTCTATGGATGATATCGCCTCATTGTTTTACGGGCCGCCTCTTTTGGCCCCCCGGATCGTGATTCAGTTTAGGGCGAAAACAGTCATATAGGAGGACATTTTCAAAGGAAGGTATCATGCCTAAACAGGGCTCTGTAACCGGTTCATTCCGGAAGGGTTGGCGGCAGACATAGCGCGATATCAGCCGGCCGCCGGGGTTGACGTCGGCCGGGAAACATGACGTAATGACCAGGCTACTTGGGCGGCAAATAAGTGGTGGCCTCGTCGCCCAAAATAAGGCGGATGGATTGCTTTAGGGCCTGATACGAGTCTGGGACGAGTTGATCTCCGCCGATAGCTTGGATCTGCCTTTCCGCCAGTGATTGCATCAGTTTCAAGGCATAGCGGGCGGTATTGATGCCGTCCCGGACAGTGTAACGTTCGTCCGCCGCATGGGCCAGTTGCAGGAAGTCAACGACATAGTTCAGAATCCGGGTATCAGCGAAGGGCAGATTCCGTCTGATAATCTTAAGTTCCTCTTCTCTTTCCGGAAATTCGATCCAAATCTGCGGTTGCAAGCGGGAATGAATGTATTCGGGCAGATCATAAGTGGAGGCGTCGTCATTCATGGTGGCGCATAGTCTGAAGTTATGATGCGCCTTTATCTTGATCCCGGCCACGATGGACTCGACGTAACGGCGATGGTCCAAAAGCGGCGCTAATGAAGCCCAACTCTTTTCGCTCATCCGATTGCCTTCGTCTAAGATAACAATCCCGCCCCGGAGCATGGCCGTGACCACGGGACTGGCCACGTAACGAATCTTGCCCTGATCTGAAACGACCGGGGTGACCAATAGATCTTCCGGCCTGGTGTCCATCGTCGCTTGAAAAATATAAACTTCCTGGTTCAACTTCTTGGCCGCGGCATAGGCCAGAGTCGTTTTACCGACACCCGGTTTTCCCAACAGTCGCGGGTTCAAAGGCACGTCATCTTCGCTAACTCGAAGCCAGGCGGCCAAGAGTTGGTACATCACTTCATCTTGTCCCACCCAACTTAACTGAAGTTCATCGGGGTGGGAGAGCTTAAGCTCGATCCCTTCAATACACACAGTTTCCAAAAAATACCTCCAAAATATAATAGAGCCGGGTGCCGAATCGTGGGTTGCGTGTTTCGTGTTGCGGGTTTCGTGTTGCGGGCCTAAGTCGCAATCTTTTAAAGATGTTGTGAGGATGAATGTTCTTGTTATGGATGATTGACTTAGGAGGCTGTAGGGGTCCTTAGGGTGACACACATCATGCTGTAAGTCAATGCCATTGATCCGCAACCAGCAATTCTAATTTTGAGAATCAGCTCATGCATTGAAGCCCAACTTAGATTTGGGATAAGGATAGACTGGATTGAATGACCTGGTGAGTCAAGAGTCTTGATGTTGAGTTTTGTTTTTAGACCACTCTAATCCTTTGCTAAAGGAGTTAATCATGCTCGTGCCCAGCTTGAGGACAATCCTATCCCTTTACATATCCTATGCAATCAAAATTATCCACCATATATCTATAACTATGCCATTAACTTGTATCATGGAATTCCAATTCAAGGCTTTTGATCATAAAATTCATCAGGCTATCCCAATTACTAAAATACATGTAAATTGTCAACGCGCGCAAATCATTAAAAAATGATTTTCTTGTTGGAAGAGAATTGCGAATTGCCCGATATCTTTCATCAGATATTTCCAAAACTGTATGAAAAAGAAATGCTAACAAATTAAGCGTGAACAGTAGTGATGATAGGTGCCTGGCTCCATGACCGAAATTGTGCTCGAGATGATAACCATTATTTTTCAGTACGTTATTGTTCTCATTCTCTATCTTCCAGCGGGCTCGACCAGCCGATACTATGGCTGCTACATTGTCTTCATTGATTCTATGGTGAGTTACAAAAGCATTGTGATAAATGATTTTCCCATTATCTGACTCTGTGGTTATTTCACACCAATTAACCCTTAAAGCCACCTCACCACCACGTAATGGCACGTCATTGACATATCTATATTTATCGATCTCTTTACGTTTTCCTTTACGTCTGACAATGGTCACCGTTTGAACCTCACCCAAGGCATCCAATTCACCTACCCATTCATACAATTCCTTGTGAGAATCCGGCTTGCACACTAAAATGAAATTGAATCCCTTATCCAAAAGAAGACGACAGATTGGTTCCTTGCTGTATAAATCGTCACCCAAAACGGTGACAACATATTTACTATAGAATTCTCCGTACTTGTTTATCCAACGTTTCGCCGCCGCATTCTCACAATCTTGCTTATCGTGACCGTCTTGGGGTGTAATGAATTCCGGTTGAAGGGCAATCACTCGATTATGACCGGGCCTCATGATCGCCGACACCACCGCACTATGCGAATAGGTCTCCTTACCGTTTTTATGGTGCTTAACACTGCAGTTATTACAGTTAACTTTAGATGAATGAAAGTATTGCACCCCATCAAAACTCATTAATAGATTATTATTTATACAACGAAAACTATCAATTTCTCCTGACTCATATAGATCTTTAAAGGTACCGGAAAATACCTGCCCCAAATGGCCTGGTGAAGGCTCATCAAGAATAGAACGAACATGGTTATCGGAAGGGATTTCTTCTATACCAAAAAGGCTGCGGGCGTTATTTCTTCCTTTTGTCTTCTCCATTATTCTTTGGTGAGATAACCAGGATGGGCTTTGCATATAGAAAATAGAAAAAGCGCTCAACCCTATGTCCCTCATCTGATACTTGATATTCGAACCAGTCCGTTTATCAGGAAACTCTGAGATAGCGGTCACCAGCTTGTTTATCAGATTATCGAAGCTCAGGGAGGCGAACTGTTTCATAGTTTCTCTTGCCAAATGGTTTAATGACTCTCGGTCATCACACATTAGCACAGAGAAAACATTTGGTCCAGCCCCATTATGTTCTTAAGCAATTTTTCTCACCTCCCGGCTAAGGCAATCGTTAAAAAAATGCTAATAAGTCAAAATTAGAATTGCTGTCTGACCAGAAGGATAGACACTCCCATCGTCATCGGCAAAACCCGCCCCAGCCTGAACCTGCTCATAAAAAAACCTTGTCCCCGGTTTCGCTTCTGTATATGATGAAGAAATGATATATCTGGCGCCGGCATCCTTTGATGGGTGCTCTTCATATATCCCTCGCCCGGTCATAATCCTCCCCTTTCGAGATGACCTGGCTGCTGGTTGTCTTCAACCGGTGACTGGTAACAACTATCATTAACAAGCAAACAGCAACTATTCTCATAGGTGACCGATATGAGTATTTGGTCAATGTTTCTCGTAGTCTCCGGCTTGTGCCTGTTCGAGACCATCAGCAGCATAGACAATGCGATTATCAATGCCGAAGTTCTATCCACCATGAGTCCCAGGGCCCGGAGGTGGTTCCTGGTCTACGGCCTGCTGATCGCTGTCTTTGTAGTCCGGGCCTTGTTGCCCTGGTTCATCGTCTGGATCGCGACGCCGGGGATTGGGCCCCTTGCCGCGCTTACCGCCACTTTTAGTAACGACCCGGAGGTGAAAGGGGCGGTGGAGAAATCGGCCCCGGTCCTGTTGATGGGAGGGGGAGTCTTTTTGGTGTTCCTTTTCTTCCACTGGCTGTTCCTGGAAGAGAAGAACTATGGACTGTGGGGGGAACCATTTTTCTATGCCCAGGGCGTGTGGTTCTATGCCTTAGTCTCTATCATCCTGGCTATCCTGGTCTGGGCGGCGATGGCCAAGAATAATATGATCGCCTTCGGCGCGGTGGTGGGATCAACGGTTTTTTTTATTACGCAGGGCTTTAAGATGAACGCCGAACAAAGCGAAAGGAATCTTCTGGACAGCCCAGGAAACCTGTCCGATATCAGTAAGGTTCTTTACCTGGAGGTGATCGACGCCACCTTTTCCATTGACGGCGTCCTGGGCGCTTTCGCCTTCACTCTGTCGGTTCCGTTGATCCTGCTGGGGAACGGCCTGGGCGCCTTCGTGGTTCGTGAGTTGACCATGAGAAATATCGACAGGATCAAGAAATACCTCTACCTCAAGAACGGGGCGATGTATTCCATTCTCTTCTTGGGCCTGATTATGGTGGCCGAGAGCTTTGGTCATGAGGTCCCGAGTTGGGGTTCGCCCCTGGTCACCTTTGGCATCGTCGGCTATTTCTTTATTAAATCTAAACGGGCCCTGGTCGACCCGGCCTGAAGCCCGGCTAATCCCTAACCACCTCTGTCCCGGCCCGGCCTGCGACAGCCTGTTCGATGGCCTCAACGGAGGTGATGACGGCCCGTTTTCCTCCCCCGCGGATGAATTCTACCGCCGCTTCCACCTTAGGTCCCATAGAGCCGGGATGGAAATGGCCGGCCGCCAGATGTGACCTAGCCTCAGACACGGACATCCGCCGCAGGTAGCGTTCATCGGGTTGACCATAATTCAGCGCGGCTCCCGCCACATCGGTGGCGATGATGAACAGGTCGACCCCCACTTCCTCAGCCAGTTTAGCACTGGCCAGATCCTTGTCTATGACCGCGTCCACGCCGTTAAAGGTTCGGCCCTCTCGGACCACCGGGATGCCGCCCCCGCCGCAACAAACGACAATGAATCCCTGTCCGATTAATTTCTTTATTTCCCGCTTTTCCACAATAGTTACCGGGCGGGGAGAAGCCACCACCCGCCGATATCCCTTAGCGGTCTTAACCGTCGGGAAAGGGAGCAAGGCCGCTTTTTCCTCAGAGTAGATCGGGCCGATGGGTTTTGAAGGGTGGAGAAAGGCGGGATCATTCTCGTCCACAACTACGTAGCTTATAAGGCTAACTAAATATGTTTGCGAGTCCCACCCCTGGGCCATCAGTTCGTTGTCTAGCGTAGACTCGATCATATAGCCGATCCACCCCTGGGTTTGAGCCACCAGGATCTCCAGGGGCAAGCGCGGTACATCTTCGCAGCTTTCTTGCTGTAACAACAGGTTTCCCACCTGGGGGCCGTTTCCATGGGTGATAATTATGCTATACTCCCGAGAGAGACGGACAATTTGTCTGATGGGCAGCCTCAGGTTGTCCAGTTGTTCCGTTACCTCGCCGGCCTGCCCTTTGCCGATCAGAGCATTACCACCCAGCGCCACCAGCAATATCTCCTTCGTAGCTTCTGCTTCCATCTTCTCCTCGGGGGACAATAAACGATTTTAATCTGAGTTCGATAACCAGGCTCCGCCATTAGAACCCTGTGAATGAAGCCTCTCCTATCCCAGGCGGGGCAATAAAAATCACCACCGGGCCCTAAAACCATTGCTCCTATCTTACCTGCCATGTATAATTGATTTAGGCTTCAACATAAAGAACATTTTCAAAGTGGTGGTTCTTTTGCCTGATTTCAGATGAAACCTGGATGGCTCGGTCACACCTGGACCGGCCACCAATTCTCTCTCGGCAACCTTTCTCGGCAAACAAAGGAGGCCTCCATGCGCATATTCATCACCGGTGGGTCCGGATTTGTCGGGCGGACCCTGACATCCCAATTGACCAGCCGGGGACATCAGGTGATTATCCTGACCCGCTCGTCCTCTCCTGACCCCTCACCCTTCCCAAATGTCACCTATATTACAGCTAACCCACTGAAACCCGGTGACTGGCAGCAAACCGTAAGCCAATGCGACGGCGTTATCAATCTGGCCGGGCAAAATATCTTTACCAGATGGACCGACGAGGTCAAACAAGGCATTTATGACAGTCGCATTCTGACCACCCGGCACATCGTCGAGGGTTTGTCACGGGCCACCAAAGGCTCTCCGCGTTTTCTCTTCAGCACTTCCGCCGTGGGCTACTATGGTGACCGGGAAGATATGGAGGTGGATGAAGGCACTCCTCCCGGGACTGATTTCCTGGCCCATGTTTGTCAGGATTGGGAAAATGAGGCGTTGCAAGGTATGCGTTACGCCAGAGTCGTATTATGCCGGTTCGGGATTGTGTTAGGCCGTAACGGCGGTGCGTTGGGCCAGATGATCCCCTTGTTTAATCACTTTCTCGGAGGGCCGCTGGGGTCCGGTAAGCAGTGGTTTTCCTGGATCCATGAACAAGATTTAGCCGAAATATTTGTCTGGCTGCTGGATCATCCCCATATCTCCGGCCCTCTAAATTGTACCGCCCCGAATCCGGTTCAAAACCGGGAACTGGCCCGCAGACTTGGCCAGGCGCTTCATCGGCCGGCCTTCTTGCCGGCGCCGGGCTTCATGATTCGCCTGGTCATGGGGGAATTAGGTTCGGTGCTGCTAAGTGGTCAAAAGGTCCTGCCCCGAAAGCTGGTTAACGCCGGATTTGGATTTTCTTTTCCTGACATGAGCAGCGCCTTAGGCCATATCCTGGTCTCTTGATGGTGTGACCGGGCGACACTCGGATATGGGATGGCGGAGGCGACCGTTAAGGCCGCGGCAGGTTCGTATATTTTTTCCAGTCTGGACCGATGAAGGCTTTACACCACAAATAGACTGTGTTTAAGGCATGTTATGGTCCATCTGTGTCTTCTCTTGTTTTTTTATTGACATGAAGGAATTATTCCGTATAATCACCTCAAAACGCCGGAGTGGTGAAACTGGTAGACGCAGGGGACTCAAAATCCCCCGATCCTTGCGATCATGTCGGTTCGATTCCGACCTTCGGCACCAATTAAATCAATCAGTTGTGGGAAGGAGTCACTGCCGGGTGGCTCCTTTTCTTTTGGCTTGTGTGAGAAACCGTGTGTGAATTTGGTTCAGGAGTAGCTTGCTCGTATATCCGCATTGCCTCCTGCTCCGCTTGGCCAATGCTGTGCAAGTATATCTCCGTCGTGGTCCGGTTCTCGTGGCCGAGGAGCTTCTGGATTGTGCCAATGGGGACATTATTCCTGTCCATGACTGAAGCTCCTAAATGTCTCAATGCATGGAAA
>JADFXK010000084.1:0-5410 GCA_015233625.1 Deltaproteobacteria bacterium
GAGAAGAATAGATTGGACAAGCACTTATCACAATACAGCAGCTGCCCCGCTCGGTACCGAGACCTAGGGGATTGAGACAGTTTTCGAATGAATCTCATACGAAAGAAGGAATGTGCTGCCCCGCTCGGTACCGTGAACTAGGGGATTGAGACTTTGAAAATTTTGGTTAGTAGGCAGGTACCTATTCCCATCTGCCCCGCTCGGTACCGAGACCTAGGGGATTGAGACAGCTTAAAATCGGGTCGCTTTTCGAAAATTCGACCAACTGCCCCGCTCGGTACCGAGACCCAGGGGATTGAGAACTGCAAGGGATTTATTTTCCAGGAAGGTTGCCTGATGCGGGCAAAACATGGGGGATAATGGGGAAGATGGGGAAGCGCTACCTAATTATCTGAACCTTGATTACGCTGATTAAATGATTGGCTATGATGGTTGTGGGGGGTCTCCGCCATGGCGATAAAGGACCATACATAGATTTCCATGGTTACCCGATAGTCAAAGACGTGGTGGTCTGCTTTTCTCATAGTAAATCAGTCAATCAGCGTAATCAAGGTTCAGACAATTAGGCGGATTCCAGTCAAGTCCATCCTTAGTTCAAAAGAATTGCGTCCGTGCCCGGACCTGCCTGATGTTCCTTGCCCGGTCATATCTGAACATGTACCGACATATCGGTTGTGTTAGTCCCAGGATATATTGACCTACCTTTGTTAAACCTTTCCGCCCTCCGTGACCCCTCTTCGCATCTGCCATTTACCCATTTCCGACATGTTAGATTCGCCACAAAAGTCCTATTCCGGCCGGAGGGGAGAACCGGCATATTCGCCGATGCCGGAGGCCAGGCCGCGGTCGGGGTCCGGCAATGCTGTTTTCACTTGACTCGTTTAGGATTTTTGGCATAATAGTTAGTTTGAGGAAGGCTGTCCCATCGGGGCAAATACTCAGAAAGTCTGTGGCGACCATGCTGCAGGTGACTGCTGTTTGTCTCATCCTGATGAATTCACTATATAACCAAGAGAATCCGACTGACCGTCTGAGGCAGACCGTCTTTATGGATCTTGTGGCAAAGTTGTAAACATGGCCGAGCAAATCGCAACCGCATTGCAGCAAGAAAAGCGCCTGGGAGAGCTGTCTTCTCTGTACGAGATTGTGCAGGTGATCAATACCACCGCCGATCTGCAGGAATCCCTCGCCCAGGTGTTGGAAATAATGTCTAACCATCTGGGGATGAATCGGGGCGCCATATCCATTCTTAACCCGTTCACCCAGGAGATTCATGTCGAAGTCGCCCACGGCCTGAGCACTGCCGCCAAGAGCCGGGGCAGATATAAGCTGGGTGAAGGCATCACCGGCCGGGTCATCAAAACCGGGGAACCGATCATTACCCGCAACATCAGCGAAGAGCCGCTCTTCCTGGACCGGACCAAGGCCCGGCAAAATATTCTGGACAAGAGCATTATTTCCTTCATCTGCGTCCCCATTACCAGCGGCCGGAAAGTCATCGGCGCCCTGTCCGCCGACATGGTCTACACCAACGATCCGGCCCTGGAAGAACACCACCGGCTGATGACGATTATCGCCACACTCCTGTGCCAAAAAGCCATTAGCTTAGAGGCCATCGGCGAAGAGCGGGAGCGATTGAAGAGGGAGAATCAGGAACTCCAGAACAAACTGGCCCGGCGCTACAGCTTCACCAATATCGTCGGCAATAGCTCCAAGATGCACGAAGTCTTCACCATGATCGCTCAGGTGGCCCAGTCCAACGCCACGGTGCTGATCCGGGGCGAGAGCGGGACCGGCAAGGAACTGGTGGCCAATGCCATCCATTACAACAGCCTGCGGGCCAACAAACCGTTCATCAAGATCAACTGTACCGCCCTGCCGGAGTCTTTGATCGAGGCGGAGTTGTTCGGCCACGAAAAAGGGGCCTTTACCGGGGCCATTAAACGCCATATCGGTAAATTTGAACTGGCTCAGCACGGGTCCATCTTTCTGGATGAGATTGGGCACATCGGGCCGTCGGTCCAGGTCAAGCTGCTGCGGGTATTGCAGGAGAAACAAATCGAGCGAATCGGCGGGACGGAAACCATTGATGTGGATGTCCGAATCATCGCCGCGACCAACCGCAACCTGGAATCGGCCATTGAAAAACGTGAATTTAGAGACGATCTATATTATCGGCTAAATGTCTTCCCCATCTACCTCCCGCCGCTCCGGGAACGCCGAACCGACATCCTGCTGTTGTCCGATTATTTCTTGGAGAAATTCTCCAGTGAAAATAATAAAGTCATCCGGCGGATCTCCACTCCGGCCATAGATATGCTGGTCCAATACCACTGGCCGGGTAATGTCCGGGAACTGGAAAACGTCATCGAACGGGCCGTGCTCCTGTGTCAAGACGGAGTGATCCACAGCTACCATCTCCCGGCCTCATTGCAAACGGCTGAAGAAACCGATACCAAGCCGTCCATGTCCCTGGATTCTTCGATGAAGAATTTTGAACGGGAGGTTCTCATCGACGCCTTGAAAACATCCAAAGGCAACATGTCTAAAGCGGCTCGCCTGCTCAAGACAACTGAACGGAAATTTGTCTACAAGATTAAACAATTGGGTATAGATTACCGCCTTTTTCGCTAATGACGCCGCCGGCCACCCCTCGGCGGATGCAATCCAGGTGAACTCTAACGCAACAGGAGGAAGCACATGGGTAATTCATTTGTCTGGATGGAATTGACGACCCACAATCTGGAAGGCGCCAAAGAATTTTATGCCAAGCTTTTTGATTGGAAAATTAACCAGTTCCCCGGTGGCCCCATGCCCTACTTCATCGCCGACACGGGATCTCAACCTGGCGCGGGGATGATGAGCCTGCCCGAACCCGGCGTTCCTACGGCCTGGACGACCTATATCGCGGTAGACGACATCGATAAGTATGCCGCGAAATTGACGGAACTGGGCGGTAAGGTCTGGAAAGAACCCTTTGAGGTCCCCACCGTGGGCAAAATCGCCATTGTCTGTGATCCCCAGGGGGCCTACTTCGGCTTGTTCCAACCTCTGCCAGGTGCCGCGTGTTCCACTACTAAATAGATCTCCCCCGCCTCCCGAGTTAAGGTTTCAGACTGGTTAGGTTGGGCCTCCGTCCTAATACCCCGTAGGGGTTACCCAATCTAGCCCAGGGTCAGCGAAGCGCCACCCTGGGTAAGGATGTACACCAAGCCTGAAACCTTAACTTTACGACATCGATATGCAATTAGCTAACCGGACAATGCTGACTCTTGCTGAACTTTGGCCGATCAAGACTTGAATTCAAGCGTCTTGTATTTCCTAATCTGCGCAATCTACCGGATTAAGTCATGGCCTTTGATTCTAATCGCTTAGCCCACTCAATGAACTCAGGTTAAGAATAGCCGGCGCGGCCGGGTCAGGTCCCGAAACATCTCAAGAAAGCACATTAGCCCAGGAGTAAACATGACCTCCAAGAGAATCATTCCGTCAGTCAGAAAGTCAAGTTTGCTATTAGCCGCCCTGGCCATCACCCTGGGCCTGGCTCTTTTTCCTTTTAAATCGTCGATTGAACTGGGATGTTCCGTGGCGGCCGACGGGTCATCGGGAACTCCGTTTCGAGGTATCGCCAAGGTCGCCCAGCCAGGTTTTGTCTCGGCCATGACCGAGTCCGACCGGGCAGATATCATTGTCCTGTTAAAGGATTACCAGAGCCTGGCCGACGAGAACGTGGTCTCCGATACCCGGAAAATGGCCCGGCAACAAGTTGCAGTGCGGTCTCTGGAAGAAAAGGTGATCGCGGCTGTTCCGGCCAATGACTTTTCGGTCAAAAGAATATATCGAAACTTTCCCGGCCTGGCCGGTACCGCCACGTTGCAAGGGATAAAAGCCCTGGCGGCCATGGATGAAGTGGCGGCGGTTCAAGAAGATGAACTCGTTTTTCCCCATCTGCGGCAGGGTATCCCTTTGATTAAGGCCGATAAGTTCCAGGCGGCCGGTTACCGGGGAGCCGGGGTGGCTGTGGCCATTGTGGACACCGGTGTTGACTATACTCACCCCAAACTGGGTGGAGGCAGCTTTCCCAACTCCAAGGTCATCGGCGGCTACAATTTTGGGGATTTGAACGCAGACCCGATGGATTGTCAGGGCCACGGAACGGCTTGTGCCGGCATTGCCGCCGGAGATATGGGCGAAGAAGGTGATTATATCGGCGGCGTGGCCCCGGAAGCCAAAATCTACGCCCTAAAAATAATCCAAGGATGCGAAGGTTCCGCGGTTACTTCCGGCATCGTTGACGCCTGGGACTGGTGCGTTACTCATAAGAACGATAACCCGGCCTATCCGATTATGGTTATCAGCACCAGTTTTGGTGGGGGCTATTACACGGCCTCTTGTGACCAGGACAGACCGGCCTTTGCCACCGCAGCCTCCAGCGCCGTGGCCAATGGGATCACCTTGTTCGTGTCTTCGGGGAATGAGGGATTTTGTGACGGGATGGGCGGACCGGCCTGCGTCAGTAAAGTCATTTCCGTCGGTGCCGTCTATGACGCCGATATCGGTCGGTCACCTGGCTTCTGCGTTCAGGAGCAATCTTGTATCAAGAGTGAAAATACGGGCTGCACCTCCGGTTGGTCTTGCCGGGATGAAACTACTGCCGCTGACAAAGTGGCTTGCTTCTCCAACAGCGCCACCTTCTTATCGGTTCTGGCCCCGTCGAGGAACGCCTATACCACCGGCCTGGTCAGTCAGGGCGGGTACAAGGCCACCTTCGGAGGGACTTCCGCAGCTTGTCCCTATGCGGCCGGGGCGGCGGTGTTGCTTCAGGGTTACCACAAAGCTACCACCGGGGCCTTTAAGTCACCGGCCGAGATCAAAAATGAACTGGTGGCCACAGGCAAGCCGATGATCGACCCCAAATCGGGATTGACCACGCCTCGGGTCAATTTGGTGCTCGGGACCGGCTCTTCGGCCAAAGATGGAGTGTGGAACGCCAGAGGGTCTCAAAACCTATCTATTTACTACCAGACATATAGCAACGGCGGTGCGACCTGTGTCGCCTCTGCGGATGGGAAAAATATCATCGCCTGTTATGCCGCCACCACCACTGACCAGGTGTTCGAAGGGCTGGACATCCCCACCGGGAAGACTTACCGCCTCCGGATCGACTTTGATTCGGCCACAAATGGAACCTTGACTTTGACCAACCTCGGCACCGGGAAGGCGGATACCTCTAGATTGGCCAAACAGAATCCGGCGCAACTCAATCCCTTGACCGACGGGGTGTGGCAAGCCGCGTCCGACCCGGCCCAGCAGTTCTTTGTCCAAACCTACGTCGGCGGCAGCGCCCTGTTGCTGTACACTGCCAACGGCACCACGGCCAAGGTCTTCTTTGATAACCAGATGGTAAATG
>JADFXK010000084.1:5422-13034 GCA_015233625.1 Deltaproteobacteria bacterium
AAGACAAAATTGAGGCCAAATTTGCCTCAGCCCAGTCGGCCGCGGTCACCATCACGCCTCTGTCCGGTGGAACACCCGCGAACTGGAGTGTTATCCGATTTTCCACGGCCAGAGGCGAGGCCAATTAATGAGGAATCTTAGATGGCCCAAAAATTGCTTGAATCATCCTGGGAGAGTTTTTGTGCCAACTACTGAGGCTTGAATTACCAAAACCATAATATTTTGTTCAGGAGTAATTATGACCCAAAAGAGAATCATCCCGTCAGCCGGAAAACCCAGTCTATCTTTAGCCGCCCTGATTATCGGCCTGGGCCTGGCTCTTTTCCTTTTCAATTCACCGATTGAATTAGGCTGTTCCGTGGCGGCCGAGGAATCATCAGGAGCCCCCTTTAGGGGTTTTGCTAAGATCGCCCAGCCGGGTTTCATTGCCGCCATGACCGACCACGACCGGGCGGATATTATAGTTCTGTTAAAGGATTACCAGAGCCTGGCGGACGAAAACGTGGTCTCCGACGCCCGGAAAATGGCCCGGCATCAGGCCGCGGTGCGGTCTTTAGAAGAGAAAGTGATCGCGGCAGTTCCGTCCACTGACTTTTCCATCAAAACCATGTATCAAAACTTTCCCGGTCTGGCCGGCACCGCCACCTTAAAAGGGATCAAAGCCCTGGCGGCCATGGATGAAGTGGCGGCCATCCAGGAAGACCATCTTAATTTTCCCCAACTGCGGCAGGGCATTCCCTTGATCAAGGCCGATGCGTTTCATACGGCCGGTTATCGGGGAACGGGTGTGGCCGTGGCCATTGTGGACACCGGCGTTGATTACACCAACCCCAAATTGGGCGGCGGCAAGTTTCCCAACAGCAAGGTCATCGGTGGATATAACTTTGGAGACAACAACGCCGATCCAATGGACTGCGATGGTCACGGGACGGCCTGTGCCGGAATTGTGGCCGGCGACCTGGGCGATACGGGCGACTACATCGGCGGGGTGGCTTCAGACGCCAAGATCTATGGCTTGAAAATAATTGCCGGATGCGGTGGCGCAGCCCCGGATTCCACCATCGCGGCCGCCTGGGATTGGTGCGTCACCCACAAGAACGATAATCCGGCTTATCCCATTATGGTTATCAGCACCAGCTTTGGCGGCGATTATTACCAATCCTATTGCGACCAGGCCGCTCCGATTTATGTCACGTCCGCGTCCAGCGCCCTGGCCAATGGGATTACCCTGTTTGCTTCATCCGGCAATGACGGATTTTGTGACGGGATCGGTTCCCCGGCCTGTATCAGTAAAGTCATTTCCGTCGGCGCCGTCTACGACGCGAATATCGGCTCTGACCTTGGCTGGTGCGTTCTGCAGCAATCATGTGTCAAGATACCCACCAGCACAGGTTGCAAGGGCTCCGGCCTCTATTGCCAGGATCTAACCACTGCCGCGGATAAGGTCACCTGCTATTCCAACAGCGCTAATATTTTAGATATATTGGCCCCATCTAATAACGCCTATACCACCGGCCTGGTCAGCCGCGGTGGATATAACGAGACATTCGGCGGCACCTCAGCCGCCTGCCCTTATGCGGCCGGGGCGGCCGCCCTGCTTCAGAGTTACTACCAGGCCACCACCGGAGCCTTTAAGTCGCCTGCGGAACTGAAGAATGAACTGGTCGCTACGGGCCGGCCGATACACGATGCCAAATCGGGATTGACCAAACCCCGGGTTAGTCTGGTGCTTGGTCCCGCTCTGGCCTTTAAGGATGGTATCTGGGCGGCCGGCGCGCCTCAGAAGTTGTCCGTTTACTTCCAAACGTATAATAATGGTGGAGCGGTGTGCGTCGCCTCCTCGGATGGTAAGAATATTATAGCTTGTTATGCGGCGACGACCACCGACCAGGTTTTTGAGGGGACGGATATCCCCACCGGGAAGACCTATCGCATCCATATCGATTTTGGCTCTTCGACCCACGGCACCTTGATCATGACCACGCTAAACACTGGGACAACGGTTACCTATAGCCTGACCAAGCAGACGGCCGCTCAACCCAATCCCTTGTCCGACGGCGTCTGGCAAGCTAATCCGGATCATACCCAGCAGTTCTTTTTTCAGTCCTACGTCGGAGGCGGCGCCCTGATGCTGTACACCTCCAACGCCACTACGGCCAAGGTCTTCTACGCTAACCAGATCATCGACGATGTCTTCTCCGGTAATGACATCTACAGTCCCCCCCAGGACAAGATGGTGGCCCAATTGATTTCCGCCCAGTCGGCCACAGCCACCATCACTCCTCTGGCCGGGGGGACACCGACAAGCTGGAATCTGGTCAGGTTTTCCACAGTCAAGAGTGTCGCTAAAGCTCGACCGTGATCTCCCCGTTACCTGTGTCACTTTTTCCTAACTTCAGAATGAGGCAGGCGTCCCGCCATGGGCGCCTTCACCACCTTGAAGTTGAAGCTAGGGTCCTCCATGACCACCTCAGTTGAATTAACCGACCACGGGCGCCGCCGGATGATCTCAATTGCCGCGCTATCGGCCCTGGCGCTTGTGGTTATATTCATAAATTTTGGAATAAAAATAATAGATAAGAGACCTTCTGCCACCTTTTCGGCCCGGCTGGCCGGCTTCCCCATGATTATGTTATGGGCCTGGGAACGGCCCGAAAAAATTGATTTTATAGATACACGCCGGGTCGGTGTAGCTTTTTTGATGAAGACCATTTACCTGCATGATAATCAGGTTGTTATCCGCCACAGGCTCAACCCGCTCCAGTACCCTCCTGGAACGGCCTTAATGGCTGTCGCCCGGATTGAGGTGCCACCCGGCAAGGCCCCTGTCTACTCACCTGACCAGGAGTCTAAGGTCGTTGCGGAACTTCTTGCCATATCGAGACTACAAGGAATAACCGCCATCCAGATCGATTTTGACGCCAGAGTTTCAGCCCGTAACTTTTATCGTCGCGTCCTTCTGGCCCTGCGCCGTCAATTACCCGATTCTATCGCTCTTTCAATAACGGCCTTAGCCTCTTGGGGTACCTATGATCGTTGGCTCTCAAATGTCAAAATCGACGAAGCGGCCACGATGTTATTCCGGATGGGACCGGACCGCGAGCTGTTTCTTCAGCGCCTCCGCTCCGGCCAGGATTTCTCCCCTTCCATGTGTCGGCTCAGTTATGGTATATCCACCGATGAGCCTTTGGATAAATCTCTTTATCAATTTCTTTCCAGGCGAAGAATCTACATTTTCCACCCCAAACCATGGACGCAGGGTGCCTTGACGCAGGTTTTGGAGGAGATGCAATAATGGCTATAAAAACTAAGATAATCTGTGTGATAGTTTTTGCATCTGTCATCTTAGGTGACACCGGCCGGTGGGCTTTCGGCTGCGGCCCCTGGCCTTTGGCGACTTGTTTCTCTTATCGCCTGCATCCCGACGAGCAGTTGAGCAAATTCGCCCAAGGTGGCTTGGGAATTATCAAACCGACTAATGATGTCTCATATCTCTATGCCGCATATCGTTATTTGAATGGAAGCGGCTTTAGCTCCGAGGAATGGCAGGCGCTGGAAACCCTGTGGCGGTCGAAGTCACAAGATCAGCCATTGGGCACTTTTTGGGACCAGGAATGGCTAAATGCCAGAAACCAGGTCCCGGGCCTGGAGCCTCCCCCCAGGATATATATCTACCGTTCTGAAAAGAAGCAAGATTACTATATCGACTATGTTAATTGTCCTCCGGACGCCTTTAAAACCGCCATCAGCTCTTTGAACGCCCTGATCAAAAAATTCGGAGTGGCCGGTAAAGAAGTCAAGGACTGGGTCAGCGCTCAGGACCAGGTCTTTGCCAACTGTCAAGGCGGGGAAACCATTCCGGGTCCGATGGCCTCGGCGGCCGATGCTCAGCAAAAAGCGGACAGGACTTATCAGATTGCCGCGGCCAATTTTTACGCCGGTAACCTGGACACCGCCCGACAACTTTTTACCGAGATTTCCAAGGATAGTACCTCCCCCTGGCGAGAGTTGGCCCCTTATCTGGTGGCTAGATGCCTTATCCGCCAGGCCACCTTGATTCCCGAAGCCGGAAAATTCGATGCCGCTTTAATGGCCCAGGCGGAAACAAAATTGAAAGAAATCGCCCAAGACAATTCCCTGAGCCGAATTCATCCTGCCGCGGCCAGGATGCTACAACTAATCAACTTTAGACTGCACCCGGCCGAGTTGGCTCATGAGTTCACCCAGGCTCTGCTGTCGCCCGATGTATCTAAGAAATTACCGGATAACCTGGGTGCCTATACCTGGCTTCTCAAACACTATCCGGCGGCTGTCCAGACGGATGACCTGGGGGATTGGATTAAGACCTTTCAAGACCCCGGCGAAGCAGCCCTCCAGCACGCTATGGCCATTTGGGAAAAGAAGGCTACCACGCCCTGGCTGCTGGCCGGCCTGTCCAAAATCAAACCTGATCATCCTAAATTCTCCGCCCTGTACCAGGCGGCCGAACAGGTCAAACCGGATTCGCCGGCCTTCCTGACCTGCGCCTTTCACCTGACCCGCCTGTTGATCGCATCGGGTAAGCTTGATGAAGCGCGAAGCAAGCTGGACGGATTACTGGCTCAGCCGGGCCTTCCGGTTTCCGTACGAAATCTTCTGCTCAGCCTCCGAATGCCCCTGTCGCGCAACCTGGATGAATTCTTGAAATTCGCCCCGCGCGCGCCAATAGGCATCTACTATGATGACGGGGCGGCGGGCCTGGATTGTGTTCCGGGAAGTACCGAAGGGATGGATGTACTGAAAAATAAGGAGTTCTTATTCGATGACGATGCGTCTGAGCTAATTAGGAATAAATTTCCGCTGAACCTGGTGTTGGATGCGGCGACCAACCAGTCGGTTCCGGTCAACCTGCGGCGGAACCTGGCTCAGGCGGGTTGGGTCAAAGCCGTTCTTTTGAATGATGAGCCGGCCGGGCTGGCCTTTGCCGCGGCGTTAAAGGATCTGGTACCGGAACTCCAAGATTGCTTAGAGGCTTACTTCTCGGCAGAGGACGGCCAAGGTAAGAGGTTCGCGGCCATGTTGTTGATGCTCAAATTCCCCGGGATGCAACCCGAAATTTATTCCGGGGTAGGTCGGACAACGCCGTTGAATGAAATCGACGACCTTCGAGACAACTGGTGGCAGCCCTGGACCCAAGAAGCAACTACAACTGCTACAGGCGGAGCGAAACCCCACCCCGATTTCCCGGCTTTTTTTAATCCCGTGGATAAATTCGTCGCTACAATACAAAGAGAACAATTGCTTAGCCTCCCCGCGGCAGCCAATATCCTGTGTCAGGAGGTTATCCAGTGGGCTAGGCTGCACCCTAAAGATCCACGTGTCCCGGAAGCTCTTCACCTGGCCGTTAAATCGACTCGTTATAGCTGGGGGGATGAGGATACGGCTAATTTTTCCAAAGCTGCGTTTCAACTTTTGCACCAAAAATACCCCAAAAGCGACTGGGCTAAACAAACCAAATACTGGTTCGGGAAATAGGCGACTGATGGCCTACCTCAAGTTCACCTGGGCCGGCAGTAATGGAGGAATTCATGAAGATAATGAAAAACGGCTTTCTTAAAAACCTGATCCGCATCTTCTGGATAGTGGGTCTGATCAGTCTCAGTCTGGTTTCCCTATCCTTGTCCGCCGAAAAACAGGCTGCCGCGCCCGAGGCCGTGTTGGCTGAGATTGATAAATCTGTGAGTGACCTCAGCCCATATCTGGATGGCTGGCCGCCTAACATAAACAGCAAAAAGGAGCTGAATGCCGTCCGGACCCGGTTGACCAAGGCTCTAAAATACGCCAACCAGGCCCTGGCTAAGGATCCGGATAACGTCCAGTTGCTCTGTCGGGTCGGTGAACTCTACCGGATGGGGCATAATATCGATATGGCTAAGGCCTGGACCAATTCGGAAAAAGCCCTGAAGCGGGCCATCCAGCTGGACCCCAGCATGATTGAGGCCTGGCTTACCCTGGGGACCCTTTATGTGAACACCGGGCTGGAGAATGCCAAACGGGCGGAAGACTGTTTCCTGACCGCTCAAAAGCTTTATGGAGATAAGCCTTCAGTTCGAGCGCACCGGGGCTTGTTTTTCGCCTATTGTTATCAAGCCCGGATGCCACAGGCCCTGGACGAGGCCAACCTGGTTCTAAAGCTGACTCCAGATGACCCCCAGATGAAGAAACTGCGAGATATTGTCCAGTCGCAAATCAATAAATCAAACCGGCCCAACTGATTCGATTTAACTCTAAACCGGGATGCTTCTATGGATAAGGAATCAACCAAGGAACTGTTGAAATTCTTCATGCAATCAAAATCCAATGATTTCCTGCATGCCTATTTGTATCTGGCCTACCCCGAACTGTACCTGTACCACATGGGCCGAAAGGCGGGCCTGATATCTCGAAAAGATCGGGACACCTTGCCGGAGAAATATGATCCGGGGCTGTCGGCGATGATCGCCGGAGCAATCAAGAGCATGGCCCCGGACATGGCCCACCCCACCCGCAACCCCTACCATGGAAAAGTCCTGACCGGCGAACTGGCCCGGAAAATCATCACCGTCTCCCGCCCCGTGGCCATGATCGGGGCCGAACAGGTCATCCCCTACCAGGTGGCCAACGACATCATCCTCAGCCATCCCAAGTCCATTGTGGTCACGGCCTGTTCCTGCCGGGAGATGCAGGAAAACCCTTGTCATCCCTCGGATGTTTGCCTGTTCATCGGCGACCCCTTTGCCCGGTTTATTTACGAACACCATCCCGAGAAATCAAGAATCATCGATGTCGAAGAGGCCCTGTCCATCCTGGATCTGAGCGAACAAGCTGGATATGTGCATCACGCTTTCTTCAAAAAAGAGATGGGCAATCGCTTTTACTGCCTGTGCAATTGCTGCTCTTGTTGTTGCCTGGCCCTGCAATCGTGGCATAAGGGTTTCAAGCTGGGCCTGAAGCCGTCGGGCTATGTGGCCGTCGCCGATGATCAGACCTGCGCCGGCTGCGGGACCTGCGTTGAGAATTGCCGGTTCAAGGCTGTGACCCTGGACCCGGAAACGGGCAACATCCGGATTGATCAAGCCGCCTGCATGGGCTGTGGTCTGTGCGTGTCCCATTGCCCCACGGAATCGATTAGATTGCAGCTCGACCCCAGCAAAGGCCTGCCTATGGACGTGGACATGGACGTGTCGGCCTAGGCCTGGAGGCGGGCCAGAACCCGGCCCAATCCCCGGTGGACAGGTTCTCCTTGAGGCCGACCTGATCGTAATTGTCTGAACCTTGATTACGCTGATTAAATGATTGTGCTATGATGTCTAAACCCCCACGGCTAACCATCTGTCTAATGCGTGGACGGCCTGCTTTTTTTCATAGTCAATCAATTAATCAGCGTAATCAAGGTTCAGACAATGCGCGGATTCCAGTCCAAGCTGTCCGCTTTATTCAATCGTGCCCCCCTGTTACCCCCGCCTATTCATTTTTGTTACCGCCGACATTTACCATATACGATAAAGCTTGACTTCAATAACAGATTTGGTTATGTTGGGATGGTCTAATCAATATGGCCTGTTTTCGAGCTTATCCCATAAAATCCCAAATC
>JADFXK010000085.1 GCA_015233625.1 Deltaproteobacteria bacterium
TTGCTCAGAGCCTCCCCCCCATACCACGGTAATCATCGGCACTAATTTTTGGCCCGGCAGCATGGCTCTTTATGATGCAGAGGCCAAGCATATTTTTTTGAAATATGGCCTCAGTAAAGGCCCCGGAAAAGACTTTGATTTTGCGTATTTTCCAAAATATTCAGATTTACTGGAAAATTTTCGGGTTGGCAAAATCCACATCACCATGATCAGTATTTTTGATGCCGTCATCGCCATTCAAAAAAATGGTGTTCCGTTTAAAATGATCGGAATTCCGGTTGATAACACCGGATTTGATAAAGTCGAATCAAGAAATGGATTTAAATTCGACCCAACCAAGAAATACAAAGTCGCATATTTGAAAGGAACCAGTTCCGAATTTATGGTTGAGAAGTTCTTGGAAGCAATGAATCATCCGAATTTACCCCGTGAGCATGTGCCCAAGGGATACGATGAAACTTTTTGCGCGCTTAAAGAAGATGTCATCGATATCGGGGTCATCACTTCCTTTGAAAAAGATAGTAAACTCAGTACCCTGTTCTCGACGGCGAATTATACTTTACCCAATTTATGGGTGGTTAAAGATGACTTATTAAAAAGCCGACCGGACTTTATCGGCAAGCTATTTCAAGTCTGGGAGGATATTGAAAAAGAAATTGATACAAATCCCGGTCTTTTTGTTGATTATATGTGCCAGCTATTTCAACCGGAGCAGCGAAGTTGTGAGTCTGGAGTTCCAGAAAACACTGACTGTGATGATAATCGAAAGAAATCGTTACGATCACTCCTGGATCGTGATGCGCCCCTGCTGTCTATGAAGGAGACTTCATCACGCTACTGGGAGGAATACGGCGAAAAAGATGTCCGGCGAAAAGGGAGGGATATTGCTGAGTTTTTGTTGAAACAGAACATATCTAAAGAAGAAGAACACCGGCTGAAAGATTTCCGAGATAATCCTAAAAATTGGTTTGACACGTCATGGCTGGTGAAGGCCGGTTTTCTGCCGCCACCTAAAAAAGGGATCGCTTATTATCTTGCCAAGATCAGGTTAAACTTTAAAGCCTACGCCGTCCGTGCCATCGCCGGTCTTGCCTGTTTGTTCATTATTTATGTCGGCATTATCACAATAAAAAAGCTAGTTGGAGCTAGGCGTAAGGCCAAAGACATTAATCATGATGTTTTTGTGCCCATAAAAAACACCTATGTAGTGGGAAATCCAATTAAAGGCCGGGAAATGTTCTTCGGCCGGGAGGAGGATTTCAGAGGAGTCCAAAATTGCATAGTCAATGACGGCTTTAAAGTCATTCTCCTAAAAGGCGGCCGCCGCTGTGGGAAGACATCGATTCTCAACCAAATATTGGACGGCCGGTTAAGCGCGGTGGGTGAAGCCGTTTTTTGTGACTTTCACCACATTGCTCCGTTGGTCAAAACAGATCAGGATCTAGCTTTTCAAATTGGGGAAGCCATTCTAACCATCGAACCTTTTCATGACCTGGGCAATGTCTTTCACCAGAGCGACCGTTCATGGACGGCGAATCTCGGAAAACTGGCCAGAGCGTGTCTCAACAAAATCCATCCCAAGAAAATCTTGATCTTATGCGATGAATACGAGGCCATTGAGGAGCTCTTTGGTTCTGGCCCGCTGACCCCGGTGGGGTTGATGTGGGCCAAGGATTTGCTCACCTTGCCCATTCATTTTATTTTGACCGGTTCCCGACCGTTCGGAGACGTACTGGGTCCGGTTTTTAACTCGGTTTCACAGCAACTGGAAATTAGTCTGCTCACCAAGAAAGACACGCTGGAGTTGATTTGCCGGCCGGTCAAGGGAGCATTGGAATATCGGGGCAAGACGGCGGAAACTATTTATCGTCTCTCCGGGGGGCACCCCTTTTATACTCAATACATCTGTCAGGCTCTGATCAATCATATCAATGCTAATGTGCATCGTCGCCATGTTATGCCGGATGACATCAATGAAACAATTAATTTCATTATCCGGAACCCGGCCGGCCATATCCAGGAAACCTGGAAGAGCCTGCCCCGGAAGAATAAGTCGACTCTGGCGGTGCTGGCCAATACAATTAAGAATGAGGCGGATTATGTCCGGGAGTCTAGCTGCTTAAAGACAATACAACGATGCCGATTTGATATCGAGGCCCAAGAATATCGGGAATCCATCGCCTGGCTTAAACGAGAAACCCAACTACTGGACTGGGAGCCGAACCGGATCCGGTTTAAACAGGATATCATCCGGTATTGGGTCCGGTATTACTTCCAAACGGGGGAACAGATGGCGGAGCAGCGATAGTCGGCATCAGCTTTCATAGCTTAACAAAAGGAAAAGCGACCGATGCCGAGCCGCCAAATGCCTCCGGCCGGACCAGGGGAGGCTTAACCGAGGTTTTCACCGAAAGCTTAGGATGACCAATTCTCATTGAGAAGGGGGGATTCATGGCTCTGCAATGCCGTTCCGATAAACCGTCAAGATTCATTCCCGGCGAATTTTTCCAGGTCATTGCCTGTTTCTTTTTAGCTACAGGTCTGGCCTTATCCCCTCTCCTGGCGGCGGAGAGCGGTCCGACAGCCGGGTGCTTCCCCGTTAATGAGGCCACGTCCAACCTGGCCGGAGCAACAAAGATCACATTTCTTTACTTCAATGATTTCCACGGCGCCCTGGAAGAAGATGAAAAGGCCGGCTACGGCATAGCCCGAATGGTTAAGGCCGCGAATGATATTCGTAACGAGAACAAGAAGGACGGCATCCCGACGTACCTTGTTACCTCGGGCGATTTTCTCCAGGGCTCTTTGTTGTCGAATGAATTCAAAGGCGAAATCGAGGCGGCGTGTTTTAATAATATGATGTTGTCCTATTATAACATAGGAAAACATGAGATTGACTTTGGACTGAACAACCTGTGGGACCTGCAAAAGAAAATAACCGCGCCTTGTGTCACCGCAAATTTCGAAATAAACGACAAACCCATCGGAAAACCGAAGATAATTCAGTTAAACGGCCTTTCGGTCGGCCTCGCCGGCCTGGTGAAATCCGCCCATTTCAACTCGGCGGGACTGAAAATAGACCCCAGGCATTTAAGGTACGTGAAGGTAACCGACGAATTCGATGCCGCCAAAAAGGTGGTTGATAAATTTCAAGCGGAAGGCGTTGACTTGATTATTTTCCTTACGTATTTAGGAATAGAAAACGATAAGTTGTTAGCCCGGAAGGTGCCCGGGATAAATATTATTTTCGGTGGAGACAGCAAAGATTCGACTCAAACCTGTACCAAAGAAGGTGATACCCACATTGTCCGAACCGACCCCAAAGGCCGATCTCTGGGACGGGTGGATCTAGCCTTAAGAGAACGGAAGCTCGAAGCGATTCGTGCCCGGCTCATACCATTAGACAAGACCGTAAAACCTGACCCCCAATGCGCCCACCTGATTGAACTCAAGAAAAGACCGTTAGAGAAGATGCTCACGGAAAAGATCGCGGACAACGACTATTTCCTGGATGGAGAAGAAAAAAGTATCAGAAATAATGAAACAAACTTGGGAGATTTAATTTGTGATGCCCTAAAGGGTTCTTGTCAGGCCGATGCCGCCGTTTTCAATAGTGGGGGAATTAGAAAATCCATCAAAGCCGGCGGCGTCAGCATTGGCCATATTTACGAGACAATACCCTATCTTAGTAATACCGCCGTCATCCTGGACATGAGCGGAAGCCAGATCTGTGATGCGCTGAATTTGAGCGCGACCAAAATCAAAACCGGAGGCTTTCTTCAGGTGGCCGGTCTCAAGTTTACCCTTATCCCGAACAAGGGGGTGAGAGATATTCAGGTTAATGGCCGGCCGCTGGATCCTGCCAAAATGTATAAGGTCGTGACCAGCAGTTTTTTGGTAGAAGGCGGAGACGGTTACTTATTGTTAAAAGATATCAAGGAAGATCATCGGCGATATGATTATCGTAAGCTGACAGCCAATATCATAGAGTATATCAAGGACTTTTACGGGAGCAAAGGAAGGCATATCGACTACCGCAATTCACAAGCCAGAATTATCCCGGCCAAATGACACTTGCGGGATTCCAACGGATTATGCTGCTATTACCTGCCTGTCGGAACAAGAAAGGAATCAGATAATGGCTACCCCGCTTCCGAAACAAGAGTTTACCATCGGCAGCTCTCCGGCCTGTTTCTATATCCTACCCCACCCCACTGTGGCCGACACCCATTTGTCGGTAATCCCGATCTCGAAAAGTGAATACCTGGTCCGAGACATAAGTGACGGAGGCCAAACCGTTATTGATAGACAAACCGTCGTGATGGCCCGAGTCACCCGATATACCCATATTAAAATTGGTAATATCACCTTCACCTTGGATAACCTGGCTGAGGACAGGGAACTTCCCTCCCTAAATCTAACCAAAGAATCTGAAGAATTTCAAGCTGAGTACCATCTTGGTCATCAAGGCTCTTTTCTGGTCGGGGCTTCACCTTCATGTGATATTGTCATCGAGTCACCTCGGGTTTCATGGCGGTCCTTCAAGTTAGTTGCCGCAAAAGGAAATTGGGCCATCCATTCTCTTCATGGCCGGGGAAGACCATTGGCCCTGGAAGAAGGACGCCGATTAGTCGTCGGTCCGTATCTCTTGGTCATGGGGCCGAACGACGTCCTCAGGGTGTCCTCTATAACCAACAATCGGATTGATCTGCATAATATTGACGTCCCCAATCCTGATTTTGACGACTCTAAAACCAACAACCGGATTGGCCAAAACGCCACCCCGTTTTTGCTCAGAAATCTATCATTAAGCATCAAGAGCGGTGAGTTTGTCGGGATTATGGGTCCCAGTGGGGCCGGGAAATCAGTCTTGTTAAGAACCATCCGGGGGATCATGCCCATCCGGACCGGGCGCATTCTGTTAACGGGGCAAGATGCTTATAAGAACACGCAGCTTTTTCAGCACATCGGGTTTATTCCACAAGACGACGTGGTCTATCCGGAGTTGACGGTTGAAGAAAACATCAGGTACGCGACCAGGCTGCGCCTGCCTTCCGATTGGCCGGCCGCAGAAATAGAAACAACGGTGGACCGGCTTTTGAGGTCGCTTTTTCTAAAAGACTGTCGGCATCGACAGGTCGCCAATGTTTCCGGAGGACAACGGAAAAGGGTAAACCTGGCCGCGGAAATGGTCCTGGAGCCGCCGTTCATCTTAGCCGATGAAGTCTGCTCCGGGCTATCAGCTTGGGATACGGCCAATATTATTCATCATCTTCGCCGCCTGTCCGATTCCGGAAAAATTGTCATGCTGACCATTCATACCCCGGATATTGAAACATTGGATCAGATGGATATGTTGTTGGTGCTGGACACGGGCGGCTTCGTGGCCTACTACGGGCCGGCCCAACCCGATGCCATGCAATATTTCTCTAGAAGATTACATTCCCCGTACCGTTCACCCAAACTCATTTTCGATATCGTAGAGAAACGCCAGGAAAAGGATGGGAATGAGGAACGCCGCACTTCTCCTGAAGAATGGCATGAGATCTATTGTAATTCACCATATTATCGCAAATATGTCGAATCGAGACTAAAGGAAATCGGCGTAGAGGAGACGGCGGAAGAAGGGAGTACTCAAAAACTCTCACCCAGTGGGTCGGAGACGGCCGACCAGGAGGAAGAATTACTTGTCAACCGGTCCAGCTCCAACTCCCACATCAAGCAAATTTATCAATTGATTCTCAGAAGGCTTCAGGTCTTTCTCCGGGATAAGGTCGATGTCCGGATCACCTTCTACCAGGCCCCGGCCATGGCCCTGGCCTTTTTCTTTGTTTTCCAAAAAATCATTGCCTCGGATAAAATTAAGTTGGACCCGTTCCAGCCCCTGCGGCAGTATTTTGCTCCAGACGTAATCGTCTTTTTGGCTGTTCTGGCCGCGGTGTGGTTCGGTTCCTCCAAGTCGATCATGGAAATTCCTCGGTCGCATATTTTCTACCGCCAAGAACGGCTTAGTTTTCTTTGTGATTTCGACTTCATCGCTTCCCGTTTTGTGGCGTTGGCCGTAATTGCCTTCGGACAAATCATCCTTTTTTCTCTCACCTTTCACGTGATATTTATCCTGTGCCCGAACTTCTGGTACGGACCTTCGGCAGGGATTCTTGATAAACTCCAACTGGGGCTATTTTTAAAGTTCACTCTGTTGCTCTGGATCATCGCCCTGGCGGCGATCGCCACCGCCATGTTTGTGTCCTTATTTGCCAAATCCACTTCCGCGGCCAATGCGATTCTCCCCTTTCTCCTTATTATTCAAATACTTTTGGGAGGAAGCCGGATCCAACCTTTAATGAATATGAGCGAAAGCGTTTATTATTTTGCCCAAACAATGGTGAGCCGCTGGGGCTTTGAAGCAACCATTCTCTTGATGGAAAACAACATAAAAAGATTTGGAAATGACGACAAGAGCTTCGTTGAGGCAAATCTTAAGTATTCCGCGTCATATGCCTTCGACGGCGGAAATACGTTAGGCAACATCACCTTAGCCCAATTGATTAAAACCAAGAATGCCGGACTTAAAACTATCTTGAATGAATCCCTTGGATACGTGATGACCAACGCCGGGGAGCTGAAGATACCGGAAGATGAATTAGCACAATTCCGCAATATCCCACCGCCGGATATCAATTTGGACCACGTGGAGATTAATCCAAAATCCAAATTGGCCGAGGGTATTATGGAACAATTTTCTCGTCGCCGACACAAAAAAGTGGAAGAAGTTTTGGAAGTCGTCGAATCCGGAGGCCGTCTTGACGACTCCAACCTGCAAATTTGGAACTACATGGTCGATGTTTTTCCCAAGATCCGTCTATTTCGAATCTATCATACCCGGACCACCTGGTTGATGTTATTGATCATCACGACAGCGATGGTGGTGGTGGCGCTGTTGGTCTTTAAATTTCAAAATCGCCGGAAAAAATGACCGCAGACGATCAGCGGCCGGCTTATCCTCAGAACACCGGCTTCGTCGCTTCTTCTCGGATTATGGACCGCGAGACCCCAACCACCAATGATGATTATTCTTCCTTTTGCTGATCGCTGACCGCTTACAAGTGCTTTACATTCCGCAATTGCCTGAGGATCTCGCGAAGCTGCAACCATTCAACGCGGCCGATTAGTTAATCTTTTAGTTTCTCTCAAGAGGAGGTGATCATCTACCGATATTTTGCCGACGCCATTATCGCTGTAGTACCGTTTTCCTTCGCCTCATGATGACGTGATCTATTTAACCCTTAACTAACCGTGGTCACATTATTTAACCAAGGAGGAATGAAATGCGGAAAAAGACCATCTTTGCTTTGCTGTGTTGTCTTATTGCTTTTTCGGTTTATGGCCCGGCCTGGAGTCAGCCGAAAGAAGAGTTTAAACAAAAACCGATAGAGAAGTCAGCCTCTTATTATCTACCATCCATCAGCGAAGTCTATAACTCAGCCCAAAGTTTCCGAATAACTACTAATTGGGCCGCCAAAATTAAGATTAAGAGTGTCGACTATGCTAAGATGCCGGAAGTAGACCGTGCTTTCACCGTGGGGAAAGATTTGTCGGATATCGCCTTTCTTGTTTTATCCAAAGAAGAAAAGGAAAAACCATCCGCCAACATGTTGGAGAAAGCCGATTTAGCCATCGTCTCCCTCAACCCCTCGGCCGAAATAAAGAAAAGACTTCAAAACCTGAAGGATGGAGTTAGAACCGGGACCCTCAAAGGCGAACAACTTCGCAAAGAATTGGACAAAGTTCTTAACGAGGTCATTCCCGCCATCGAGAAAGACCCGAAACTACGCGATGCAGGTACTTTGGTCTGGGCCGCCGGATTTTTACGAGCTTTATATCTTGGGGCAAGCACTGTAGCCGGTTTCGCGGAACCGACGGAAGAACAGTTATCCATGTTCCGGTATGGGGGGACCATCGGATACTTTGTTGAGTATTTCTCAGAAAAGGCCGGTGACGCATTTAAGACTAGTGCGGTCGTAAAAAATCTTCTGATCACCCTCAAAAAAATTCAACCTATCTTAGAGAAAGCCCCTGGGAAAGTAACCAAACAGGATCTCACGGATGTCGCCAAGGAATTGGAAGCTGAATTCAAATAATCCACCCGATGACCGATGGAGGTGAATTTATGAAAGGCCTGACTTATACGTTCAAAATTGCCATAATCTTTTGTTTGTCCTGGTGCTTGATCGTGATATCGTCACCGACCATAGCTAGTGATGCCGAATCCTTAAACAGACTCCAGATAATGGTTTTTGCAGTTCAACTGAAAGGTTGTGATTGCCGAGATTATGCCAGCGGGAAGTATCTGTCGGAAGGTGATTATTTTACCATAAGAACAACCCTGTCTCGAGGGAATCAGTACGTTATCATGGGAGCCGGAGACTCCACCGTCAGAGACCTGGATATCATTCTCTATGACGAAAACGGAAATGAAATCGATCGGGATACTCAAACCGACGCCACTCCTATGGTCGCGGTGTCCCCCCGGTGGACCGGGACATTTTACATCAAGGTCAAAATGTATCGCGGCTTCGGATATTCCAACGTCGCCATTTGTTATCAATAGGTTGATGTAAGCGATCAGCTTTCGGTAAAATCAACGTCTCACTCGCTTCTCAGCGCATCATGACCAGTTGCATAATAACCGCTAATACCGGATAGCGTATTTTCTTCCCCAACGCCGAACGCTGATCGCCTGTCCCAAGAAGAGGGACGCAAGGAGAACCGCTTTGAACAGTTCTGGTTGGCTAACCGACAATGCCGGTCATCTGATCGCCTCATTAAATCTAGATGAAGGGGAACATCCGGCCGGCCTTAAATCCGGATACCGGTCATTCTTGGAGACGTGGAATTCTCTGACCCACCCGGCGGCTTTTCGGATGTCAAGCTTCCAGGTCGAAATTGCCGGATCAAACAACCTGGATACCTTGAAGGCCGCCATTGTTCTTTCAGATAAGAATGGTTTCGATCCGATAGAGCCGCTCCTGGTCACTCTACTCCCCTTTGAAAAGGTCAACTGTCTGAAACAATCGTTGGATTTTGCCTGCTTTAGCCAGGAGCACAACTTGCCCTGTCGTGACTGGGACCCGGCCAATCTCTATATGCACCGGACCAATGTCATTCGGTGGGTCCCGCCGTCACCGTCTGCCTGGGCTCAAAGAAACAAGCCGTCGCATTGGCTTGATGATATTGTTGTCCTGGCCTTGAGACTATTTCAAATGAATATTCCCCAATCCGATCTTGATTGGAAACAACTGGCCCGAACGGAAAAGGTGCCCATTGAATGGCGGCTGTTCTTAACTTGTTGTCATAGTCTCAAAACGAAGCTTTCCCGCGATTATTATCTACTGACTAATTCGTTTTCGTTCCTATTCTATCAGGCCTGGATTTATACCGCCGCAGTCAGGCTGGCCATGAAAGATAATCTTTTGTCATCGCCCGAATTTGATTTGCTGCATCATTTAAGAGCCGGGCTGGGTCTCTCTGAAGTTCAGGCTCAGGCCCTTGATGTCGTGGCCCAAAAGGCCGAGCCGTCTTGGGATGATCTGACGTCCATTTTGCGTATCGCAAAAACCACCGAATCGGATGGGCGAGGAATATCAATATGAAGTCATATTTGACCGTTCTTCTATCATTTTTCCTGACGCTGGGCCTGTGTTCCCAGGCCGTCGGCCAGACTCCATCAATGCCCCCCTCTTCGGTCTTCTATGATAAAGTCAAGGACGGCACGGACTGGACGATTGGCCGACCAGACAGCCGGACCGGCCCTGGACAAGCTGAACCCGTCAAGGTCGGGATCATCTACCCTCTTTCGGGCGATACGACGGAATTGTCCGAGGGAAGTCTCCGGGGACTGGCCATCGCCTATGAAAATCTGAAGAATAACCGGCCTGGGTCAAAACTAAATATTGAATTCAAATTTTATGATAATGCCAAAACCGAAGAAGGCACAAAACTGGCTTTGAAGAAGGCCGTTAAAGATAATGTAGTGGCCGTAATCGGCCCAACCGGATCCAAACTGGCATTCGCCATTGCCGATGATGTAAAAGCATCCGAGCTTCCCATGGTCTTATCTAGAAGCGTCAGCCATAAAATCACCCCACGAGGAATCCGCGAAAAAGAGAGCCTTAACTACATTTTTAGAGTCTGCTTCAATGACAGTGTGCAAGGAATAGCCTTGGCTGATTATGTCAGGAAGGATTTAAAGAAAGCCGGGGCTGTTATTATTTATGATGATTCAGACTACCAGGCCGAATTAATCCATACTTTTAAAACGTCATTTAAAGCTCAAGGCGGCCAGGTGGTAAAAGAATCATATTTCGAAGTTTCTATCGACAACAAGATGATCCAAAAGGCCGGGCAAAAGGTCGGTGTGACGCCCGATTTCATTTTTGTTGCGTTAACTTCCCGGCATTGCAAAGATTTTATTGAACAACTGCGGCAAAATCAGATCACTCTTCCCGTCTTGGTTGGTGGTGGATTTTATCAATCGTTGTTGAGCGACATGAAAAACAATCCAAATGATCTGTATTTGGGCTTCCATTGGGTGGAGAACCAGGCCCAGCCCACCGCCTTTAGTAAAGAATTTAGAACCCGTTACCCTGGTATCCCGACGATTGTTGATTCCGCGCCCCTGGCCTATGACACCTTTAATGTCCTGGTCCAGGCGATACGTAATGTCTCCGGCCCGGTGAATAGATCATCAGTGCGCGCTTCTCTGGCCAGGATATCCAGGTTTCCGGGCGTAACCGGAGAAATCACTTTTGATGAAAAAGGGGAATGCTTAAACAAACCTTTGATTATTTGCCGGGTCAAAAATGGAACCTTAGGTAATTGCCAAACGATCCGGGAGGTCGCCAACTCCCCTACATCGTCTACGTCCAAATCGACAACGGAAAAGGAAAATATTGTCGAGAGCCCAACGCCCCAACCAACAAGCGCGCCGGCCAAAAAAGATAATGCCATGTTAATAGGATTGATCTTTATCCTGCTGGCTTTGGTGGGTGTCGGGGCTATTATTTGGGGGGGAGTCATCATCATCAAAAGGATCATCCGGCGTTTCCGGTCGGATGCGACGACGTGCTCCGCGGCCCAGCGGGATTCGTTTGAACCCATAAAGAACGTTTATGTGGTGGGTAACCCGGTTAAGCCCGGGGACAACATGTTTTTTGGCCGGGAAGAGGACTTTCGGGAGGTCCGAAACTGGATTAAGACCGACGGGCCTAAGGTCATCCTGTTAAGAGGTGGCCGCCGCTCAGGCAAGACCTCTATTCTGCTTCAAATACTATACGGCCGCCTTGGAGAAGAAGGAGAGGCGATCAATTGTGACTTCCATTCCATTGCCCCCAAGGTGGCCCATGATGAAGACCTGCCGTTACAAATCGGCCAGGCCGTCTTAGCCAATGATAAGTTCAGTGATCTCAAAGAGATCCTTCATCAACAAGGGCATTCCGCCACGGCCAATCTGGGAAGAATGGCCCGAGAATGCCTGACCCGGATCCATCCCCGCAAATTGCTCTTCTTATGTGATGAATACGAAGCGATTGAAGAGCACTTTGAAACGGGAAAATTATCTCCAAGGGCGCTTATGTGGGCCAGGGATCTGCTTACCCTTCCGGTTCATTTCATCATGACCGGCTCCCGAGACTTTGAAGGGGTGTTGCGCCCTGTTCTTTCGGATGTTTGCGTCATCAGGGAGATCTCGATGCTGTCTGAACGGGACACGCTGGATCTAATTCGTCTCCCGGTAAAAAATACTCTGGAGTACCGGGACAAGACAGCCAAAATGATTTATCGCCTCTCGGGCGGGCATCCGTTTTATACGCAGCTCATCTGCCAGACGCTGGTTAATCATATCAATGCCAATTTATTCCGGCGCTATGCCCTCCCGGATGATATCTCGGCCACGGTCAACTTCATCCTCCGGAATCCCGCCGGTCATATCCAGGAATCCTGGCGCAGTCTGTCGGTGGAGGCCAAGAAGGCGCTGGCCGCCCTGGCCAATACGCTTAAGTATCCCACAGACTACACGGATGAAGACAGCGTCCTGGCGACCGCCGAAAAGCTCCGCTTTCGCCTCGAGCCCCAACAGTACTATGAGGCCATTGCCTGGTTTAAGGAAAAAACTCACTTGTTGGAATGGGACTCAGGCATGATTCGGTTCAAACAGGATCTAATCCGATGCTGGGTCAGGTATAGTTATCAAACCGGCGAACAAATTGCGGACGGCCGAGGTTAAGCCCGCGGCTGCGGCCGATCATCTTCAACACGGCCGGGTCCCCCGGTTGAATGTGGCCATGCCGCGTCCAATATAAGACGGCCGCGGCCGCCATTCCTCCACAAGAATCAATGTCGTTGATTTTAGGGTGCAACGTGTATTGAGACCATATACCCTGGGTGGCGCTTCGCCGGGCTAATCCAGGTCACCAGCCCTTGTAAAACCACACTTTTCTCCACGCGATATTTTTTCATCCGGTTGCCCCATGATCGGTTATTTTAATTCTTGCTTAATCTAGCAAGTTGTATTATATTTTGTGCAAAATTAATCAATCAACAGAGGAGGTAGGAAGATGTCGGAATCAAGAGTTGCCAGGGTAACGGAAGTCATCGCCAGCTCACCGATAGGTTTTGAGCAAGCCATTAAGGTCGGTTTTGATCGAGCCTCAAAAACCCTCCGGGGCATCACCGGGCTTAAGATCGTAGAGCAACGCGTGGCCGTTGAAGACAACAAAATTGTCGAGTACCGGGTAAGAATGGAAGTCATCTTTAT
>JADFXK010000086.1 GCA_015233625.1 Deltaproteobacteria bacterium
TGGAAGTGTCTCCGGAATTACCTCGCAAGCTGCGCGGCGACCCGAATAAGCTCCGCCAGATTCTATCCAATTTGGTTGGAAATGCCGTTAAGTGTACGACCTCCGGTTCAATCGAATTAATCGTACCCCATTATGGAAATAAGAATATCGTCACTCAAGGATCAAACACCGTTATGCTCATTTTTTCCGTCCGGGATACCGGATCTGGAATTCCCCCAGAACAAATGGACAGAATTTTTGAAGCCTTCACCCAGGTGGATTCTTCGTTCACCAGAAAACACGGCGGCTCCGGCCTGGGACTGACCATCAGTAAAAGGCTGGTGGAATTAATGGGGGGCGAAATTTGGGTGAAGAGCACCGTTGGGGTTGGATCGACTTTCTACTTTACCGCATTCTTTGAATTGGTTGACGAATCAGAGGTGGTCTCATCAGGTCAGATTGAGGGAATCGAGGATCGGATTCTTTTGCGTCCCCTCCGAATTCTGTTAGCCGAAGATGACTACCTAAACCAAAGATTTGCCACCGAGGTCCTGCAGCGCCAAGGCCATCAGGTCGAACTGGCCGAAGATGGAAAACAAGTCCTCGACAAGTTAAAAGCCCAGCCGTTTGACCTGGTCTTGATGGATATTTCCATGCCCGAAATGGACGGCATCGAGGTGACCAAAGCCATCAGAAGTTCCTCGTCCCAACTCTTTGATCCCCAAATTCCAATTATCGCCCAAACCGCCCATGCCTTAACCGGTAACCGGGAAAGCTTCCTGGCCGCGGGGATGAATGGCTATATCGCCAAGCCCATCGATGTTGATCAGTTAAACTTCATCATTCAGGAATTGATCCCGCATTGCGTTCTCACCCAAAATCAACATGAATATCATGTTCTACCGGCCGAACCAGTAACCGACGTATTGCCGGTCCTGGATATCCAGGCCCTCCGGAAAAGGTATGGCGACGATGAAGAAATGTTCCAAGAAATTTTTCATATCTTTTTAGACACGGTGCCGCAAAAAATAACCGCCATGGATGCCGCCCTGGCCGCGGGAGATATTGATCAAATCGCTCTACTGGCCCATGGTCTGAAAGGGACGTCCGCAGTTATGAAGGCCCCGGCCATAATCCTATGGACTGATAAACTGGAACAGGCGGCCACAAACCATGACCTGGTCGAAGTGACATTAGACTTCGAACAACTAAAAACGGCCGCGGAAGAACTTAGCCATTTTACCTTTGAACAAGTCCTGGGCCGGCCTGTTGGTTGACGGGCTGGTTGCTCGTTGCTGGGTGCTGAGGCATTGAACGAATTTCTATAAAACCGACAATTCCAATGAAGCCCCAACGGGGCGCACTAGATTAGCCCAGCGGCAACGCCCTGGGAAATCTGGTGGGTTACGGGCCAGCAGGATGGTTAGCCGGTCGGCCAGATGGATGCCCATGAAGGTGGTCAGGTAGTCGACCTGGTAGATGCCCAGCAGGATGCTCGGTCGGATGCTAAGCTGGATGGGTATAAGGATGGTCAGGTGGATTGGAGTAAGATCATGGAGGAGTATCCAAAAATCAAGTCGGTCGAAGCTCTGTCCGGCCATCGCTTGAGAATCGTTTTTATCAGCGGAGCCGTTCGTTTATACGACTGTAACTCATTGTTGGAACAGCCATATTTCCACATTCTAAGAGATGAAGGATTTTTCCGAAACGTGCATCCGGACGCGCATGGATACGGAATTGTCTGGAACGATAATCTCGATTTGTCGGAATCCGAACGCTGGATCAACGGAACGGCTGAGCAGGCGGTCTGAACTAATTTCGTTCTGACCATAACCGCCAATCGTTAGCTGGCCGCCGTCTCGCTTTCGCCGATAGACGAAAAGTTGGTAATCTTCACCGTCCCGTCTGGGAAACGGGCCACGATGTCGAGAGTTCCACCCATGGCCTCGATGGTCGCCCGGAGCGTGGAAATGTAGATATCGGTCCGCTTTTCCAGCTTAGCCACGTTAGGTTGTTTGATGTGCAGCAGCTTAGCCAGCTCCACCTGGGACATTCCCCTGGCTTGTCTCAATTCGTGCAACGGCATTTCCGCAAGCATTTCTCGACAACGGGCGTCGGAGCGGGCGATTGCTTCGGGTGACATTTTGGCTTCCAATTCGGCAAATTTATGTGCCATCGTTTAGGACCTCCTTGCGCAATGTTTCCAGGTGGATACTATAGAGCCGATCTGCAATGGGCACGTATTCTTCGTACCAGCGATGTCCCATCCCAAGTTGATATTATACCTCGCACGATATATACCGTCAAGGGTATAAAAGGCCTTTATCTTTTGTCGGTCGTGACATACCGTTGAACCTGCCGCTTTCCTCATAAACCCGATAGGTCCGGCTAATCCGGCTTCACTTTTTCGCCTTGGCTATCAATTCTTTAAGCTCAGACAGACTATTGCGCACAGCGGCCGTGTCGGGATGCGTCGGCCCCGGGGTTTTTTCCCTGATCTCTAACGCCCGTTTATATAGCGGTTCGGCCTGGTCGTACTTCTTCTGGGCCATGTATAGGTTCGCCAGGGAATACAGGGTCGTGACCATATTGTAATCATTCGGCTCCAACAGCCGTTCCCTAATACCCAGAGCGTCCTTTAAAGGGGCTTCTGCTTCGGCGTACTTACCGGCTTTATATAGAGCGGTCCCCTGTTGATACATGTAGCCGGCTTTGATCAAATCCGAACCGGCGGGGATGAGTCCCGCGGCCTGGCCATAATAATCCGCCGCTGCTGCATACGCTGACTGAGTCACTTTCAGATCACCGGCATTAGCCTTGGAGGCAGCCGCGGACAGGTGCAGCAGATTGGCCTTATCCGTCGCTTTTTTCGCCGCGTCTTCATATATCCGATTAGCCCGATCGAAATCACCCTGTTCCAGGGCTTGTTTGGCCTGATTCGTAATGGCCTTAACGTCTGAATCGTCGGATTTGAAGGCAGCCAGTTCTTGCTGGAGTTTCTTGTAACGCTCCGCCAACTCCCGCAGGGTTTGATCCAGCTTTTCCCGAGGGACCTGCTTCTGCTCCATGATTTTAAAGAAATTCTCTAGGGCGGCCTGGGTCACGCCCAACTCAACAGACTTCTTGTCATATTGCTCTTTGGGCAGGTCATAGATGGTTATGGTTCCGCTTCCAATATTGGCATGTCCCCCAGCGGTGACATTTCCGCCTATGAATACCTTGGTCTCCGGCGGCTTAGAGCCTGGGGTGATCCTGGACCAGGGGACGAACTGAGTAAAGGCGACGCCGATTAACGCGGCAGCGATTCCCCCTTCAAGCAGCCATTTCATTATCTTTCTTCTCGGCTGCGACCTAGAGGCCATAACCATGGATGAATGCACTTTGGCTATATTATTCCGAACCTTAGCCGTTTTAGGATGCTTCTGTCCAAGAACCTTTTCCCTGATCCTCAATACCTGTTTAAGTAGCTGCTCAGCCTTTGCATACTTCTTTTGGGCGTTGTATAGCATGGCTAGATTATTCATGATTTGAACCGTGTCTAGATGCTCCGGCCCCAAGGCTTCTCCCCTGATCTCGAATGCCCGTTTATATAGCGGCTCCGCCTGGTCATATTTCTTTTGTCTCCGGTATGAATTCGCCAGGTTGTTCAGGGAGACGACGATCTCGGGGTCACTAGGCACCAGCAGTCGTTCTCTGATGCCTAAAGCCCATTTGAAGGGCGCTTCCGCATCGGCGTATTTACCTGCGTTGTAAAATGCTCGCCCTTGTTGGTTCACATAATAGGCTTTGACTAGTTCCGAACCGGCGGGGACGAGCGCCGCGGCCTGGCCGTAATAATCCGCAGCAGCGGCATAGGCCAATTTGGTCATCTCCTGGCCCCCGGCTTTGGCCCTGGAGGCAGCCGCGGATAGCGATTGTACTTCTGCGGTTTCTGGATTCTCTTCTGCTTCGGTCAAAGCAGTATCACCGGTCTGGTTGAGGAGGCCCCGCACCTGATCAAAATCATCCTTGCCCAGGGCTTGTTTGGCCTGATCCTGAGGGGCGATGGCCTTGGAATCATCGGCTTCAGTTCGAACTGGTTTCGCCGATTGGTCTTTATCTTGAATCTCCCGCACAAGGCGGCTCAGTTTTTCGGCAATACTGAGTGGAGGCGGTTCCGGCTTGGTGCCCGTAATTCCCCAGATCAGCCGGTCGAGATCTTTTTCGGAAAATCCCTTGCGGAGGTCCACCCAGGTGAAACCCCGCAGAAACAACGGAAGCCTTATCCCAGACGGAGCTTCAGGCAGCAGCACCGGTATTACCGGTAGATCGCACCTGACGAACTCGTCTAAGAACACCCGCAATTCCATATTCTGCCAGGGGCCAAACCCATCGGGGCCGACTAGGACCGCGGCTGTCCGGACATGGCCTTCCTCAATCACCTCTTCCAGCGCATCCTGCCACCGGCGGCCCGGGATAAGTTCCCATTCGTCTAACCACACCTTTAGCCCGCGTGCCTGCAGGGACTTAGCCAACTCACGGACAACCGGTTTGTCCTGGCTGTTATGGCATAGAAAAACGTCGTACTGATCATCCATTTAAGACCCCGTCGGACCGGTCAAGCATCTTCTCTTCCCATTGTAACATTCATTTGCCCCCAAGCGACATGCTCCGCCCGGGCGCGTAATTGATCCAATATGACGGCTTTTTTGTTGCCATTTCGGTGGACCATTTACGATGAATGTTCCTGATACCACATTATTCCCGATTTTGCCACCTCATTTTGCAGGGCCAACGCACGAAGTCTTTTGCCGAAGTATCATCATAATTGAAGGAAGAAGGGAAGAAAGCCCCGCGGGGACGTACCAGGTTAGCCCAGGGCGAGCGTCATCGCCAATCAGCCTGTGTTTGAACCATGATTCCCCTGATTAGCTATGATTCCCCTGATTGGTTGCCGAGTTAAGTCATGTCTACTCACTATCGGCACAATCAATCAAAAAATCAGTGAAATCAACTTTAATCAGCGAAATCATAGTTCAAAAGCCTACCGGACGACGACCTCCCACAAACATCTCAGCCAATCCGGCCAGCCGCAACATCACGGTTTCAGACAATAACCACGGCGATTGAATTCTTTTAACATTGACTTCTTCCACAAGCTATTATAAGCTGATAAGGCATAGTATCAGGGAAAACGGTGAAAATCCGTTGCGGACCCGCCGCTGTAACCGGGGACAAACGCCGCGATACCACTGTCGATCACGATGGGAAGGGCGGCTAGTAGGATGAACCGGAAGCCAGAAAACCTGCCCCAATAACATGCGCCGCGCTCTCCGAGGGCTGAGAGCCGGGCAATCCGGACGAAATACGGCGTCCCCGGGTCTTATGGCTCGGGGATTTTTTTTGGGTTGCGGGTTGACGGGGCATCGGAATTTAACCCATAAATAATCTGCGTCCATCTGCGTAATCTGCGGATGTCTTCTTTAGGGCAACGCCCTGGGGAATCTTCGGATAACGAGAACGAGCTGTTATGATATCATGTCCACGCATCCTCATCGCCGGGACCAACAGCGGCGTCGGCAAAACCTCGGTCACCCTGGCCCTGGTCGGGGCGTTGCGGCAACGGGGCCTGCGCGTCCAGACCTTTAAGGTGGGACCGGATTATCTGGATCCGACCTATCTGGCCCGGGCCTCGGGGCGGCCGTGCTACAATCTCGACGGCTGGATGATGGGCCGGGATTATGTCCGGGAGCTGTTCGCCCGGCAGGCCGCCTCAGCCGATATCTCCGTGATCGAGGGCGTCATGGGCCTGTTCGACGGCAGCGATCCCATGTCCATTGAGGGCAGCACGGCCCAGATTGCGGCCTGGTTGCAGGCGCCCGTGGTGCTGGTGGTCAACGTTCACGGCCTGGCCCGGAGTATCGCCCCGCTGGTCAAGGGGTTTGCCGAATTCGACCCCACAGTGGCCATCCGGGGCGTCATCGCCAACAAATGCGGAACGGAGCGGCACCAAATCCACCTGACCCGGTCATTGGCCGCCGGCGATTTGCCCCAACTGGTGGCCGCCATCCCCAGGGACGCTTTTCCGGCCTTGCCCAGCCGCCATTTGGGCCTGGTCACCGCCGATCACCGGAATCTGTCCGACGATATTATTCAGCAGTTGGGCCGGGTGATCGACACCCCTGGGACCATCGAGACCATGATCAGGTTGGCCGACCAGGCCCCCGAGTTGGAAGCCGGGACCGCACCTCCCGAAATCAGCCCCCTGCCCTCTCCGGTCAGGCTGGGACTGGCCGATGATGCGGCGTTTCATTTCTATTACCAGGATAACCTGGACGCCCTGGAGGCCGCCGGGTGTGAGCTGGTCCGGTTCTCGCCGCTGCATGACGCCGCTTTGCCGGAAGGGCTGGCCGGGCTCTACTTAGGCGGGGGGTATCCGGAAGAATATGCGGCCGAACTGGCAGCCAATCAAACCATGCTCCAGGCCGTCAGGGATTTCGCCGGGTCGGGTCGGCCGATATATGCCGAATGCGGCGGGTTGATGTATCTGTCCCAGGGGATTACTTTGCGGGATGGGCGCCGGCCGGAGTTGACCGGTTTGTTTCCGTCCGGGACCCGTATGCTTGACCGGCTCAAGGCTTTGGGGTATGTGGAAGTGACCTTGACCCAGGATTCGTTGCTGGGCCGGGCCGGAGATCGGCTCCGGGGACATGAGTTCCACTATTCGGAGCTAGATGACCCGACCGCCGAGGTCGCCGGCTGGGAGCAGGTATACGTCACCCGCAAGCCCAGTTCGGACACGACCGGCCGGGAAGGCTGGCAGCAGGGCCGGGTCCTGGCCAGTTACGTCCATCTCCATTTTGCCTCCAGACCGGAGGCGGTCCGGCATTTTGTGGCCGGGTTGGCCGCCGCGACGTAAAGGAAACCTGAACTCGACGAGTTTTTAGACCTAACTACAAGAAATGTAACCGCAGATTACGCAGATTAACGCAGATTGGAGAGGCGCTAGAAGAATTAGAGTGCTCAATACCATCAGTAGGTTGGATGCCGATTCAAAGGTCTCACCAGTTTGTATTTTTTAATCTGCGCAAATCGGCGTAATCTGCGGTTAACTTTTTAGTATCGAACCAAGAACTCGTCGAATTCAGGTTAAAGGAAGGGATCGATGCCCACATCCGGGAATAGAGGTTCCGACGAAGCTTTTTATCGGCTGATCCAGGCCGCGGGGAAGGCCATGTTGAAACTGGTCGGAGTGGCGGCCGCGGAGCAATATCAGTTTCACGCCGAGACCTTGAAGACCAAAAAGGTCTCTCCCGATATGGTGGCGATTCCCGAGTCCGGGGCCGGCGATACCGTGATCATGGAATTTCAAGGCTATCATGATCCGCTCATCCGCTATCGGATGCTGACTTCGGTCGTCCTGTACTGCGGTCAAGATAAGAAGGCGCAGCGACTACTCCCGGCTATCATCTTTACCGAGCGGTCATTCGCCAACTCCGCCTTACCGCTTGATATTTCAGATAGTAGCGGTCAATATCGAGTCAACGCCCGGTTTAAAGAGATTGTCTTGGAAGATTATACCGAAGAGCAACTGCTGGCGATTGACCCTCGACTGGTGGTGCTGGCTCCTTATACCTTTCCGACAAACATGGACAAGGCTGAATTGAGCCGGAAGGCGCATGGCTGGGGCGACCTGGTCCGGAAGCTTTACCCCCCGGAGCAATCTGCCGCCCAGATTGATCTTTTGGCCTTATTTTTGATCAATAAATTTCGTGACTTGACCATAGAGGAGGTTGTCGCCATGTTAAATTTTGATTTAGCCGATACCGTCGCCGGTCAGGAGCTGATTAACATAGGTGTCCTGCTAAAGGGCCGGAAGGACGTAATCGAACTCCTGGAAATCCGATTCGGTCAAGTGCCTCCGGAAATCTCCGACGCCATTAATGAACTGTTTGACTTGACCCGGCTCGAGGCTTTATTTAGGCAAGCCGCCCTGGTCAAAAGTATTGAGGAATTTGTCGCGGCCTTAGAGCAAACTCAACGCACGATATAGAGGACAATTATGGCTCCGTTACTTTTTGATTTAGCCGATACCGTCGCCGGTCAGGAGCTAATTAGGATCGGTTACGAACAGGGCCTAGAACAGGGTCGCATACAGGCCAAGTTGCTAGGCGAATTGGAAAAAGCTCGGAAAGAGGTAATGGAAATCCTGGAAGACCGATTCAATCGAGTGTATGCCATAGGGGAAGATATATTTAAAACAGGACTCCAGGAAGGCATTAAACAAGGTGCCAGGAAGGGCCTTATACAGGCCGAGTTAAAGGGGGAGCGCCAAAAAGCCCGGGAGGACGTGATCGACATCCTGGAAGCCCGATTCGGTCAAGTGCTCCCGAAAGTCTCCGACGCGGTTAATGAACTGGTTGACCTGAGCCGACTCAAAACGTTGCTTAAGCAGGCCGCACTGGTCAAAAGTATCGATGAATTTGTCGCTGTCCTAGAGCAAACCCAAAGCCCAAACTAAAGTCCGCCGCGAGACCTTTGTCCCGGCCGATCACGAATCAAAAACAAACCTGGAACCTTCCCTTGATGGGATCAACCATTAGGATACAAACACCATGGGACGGTGTCAAACTCCACCCAGCACGTTAAGGCGGGCCATGATTCTGGACTTCTACGACCACCCCATGACCGGGGAAGAAATCGAAGCCAGGTCGTTTGCGATCATCGACCAATCCGTACCGGAGCACCGGTTTTCCCCAGCCGAATGGGTGGTGGTCCGGCGAATGCTCCACACCACCGCGGATTTGGGGCTGCTCGACGAAGTCAGATTCTCTCCCGACGCAATTTTGGCGGCGATCACGGCCTTGCGGGCGGGGCGGCCCATCTTTGTGGATTCCAATATGATTCGCGCCGGAATCTCCCAGGCCCGGCTCCGGAAGGTGTGCCCCGATTACAGCCTGGACAGCATCTCCTGCCACGTGGCGGATAAAGTGGTGGCGGAAGAAGCCCGGCGGCATGGGATGCCCCGATCCATCTTTGCCGTGCGCGAGGCCAGGGCCAGGCTCGACGGAGCCATCGCTGTGTTCGGCAACGCCCCGGTGGCCCTGCTGGAGCTGAACCGGATGATCATCGAGGAGTTGATCCGCCCAGCCCTGGTCATCGCCATGCCGGTGGGTTTCGTTCATGTCACGGAGAGCAAGGATGAACTCATGGCCCTGGATGTCCCTTATGTGGCCGTGGCCGGACGCCGCGGCGGCAGTCCCCTGGCCGTGAGTGTCTTACATGCTTTGTGCTCATTGGCGGTGGCCAAGGAGGGGTAAGAAGATGAGAACATTTTCAGCTTATGTGGAATGGGATCCCACGACTAATCTCTATGTGGGCATCGTGCCCGGCATTCCCGGGGCTCATACCCAGGGGGCCACGCTCGATGAACTCAATCGAAATCTCCAAGAAGTCCTGGAACTCTGCCTCGAAGAATTTTCTGGAGATATTGATGAATTACCTCATTTTGTCGGTATCCAACAAATAGATGTGGCTTATGACCCGGTTCCCCATAGTTGATTTCAAAATGATGGTTAAGGTCCTTTTGAATTTGGGTTTTATACCTGTCCGCCAGAAGGGAAGCCATGTTTTTTATCGTCACTATGACGGCAGAACAACCACCTTACCACGTCATCCCGGACGAGATATAGGCAAGCCGTTGATCCGGGAAATTTTAAGAGAAATTGATCTAACACCTGATGAACTTAGACGCGAGTTGGAAAAAATTTAAGCGAAGAGGAACGTCAATGAACGAAAATACATCCAAATCCGCCATCATCCTGCTCGGCCACGGCAGCCGGGTACCCGAAGCCGGAAAGCACATGGAACAGGTGGCCATCGGTCTGCGAACGAAATACGAACACGACTTAGTGGAAATTTGCTACATGTCCCGGCTGGGGCCGCATTTTCCGGACGCCTTAAAGAAATGCGTTGCACTGGGGGCGACCGACGTCCTGGTCATCCCCTATTTCCTGCATGAAGGCTTGCACATGAAACTGGATATCCCGGAGATGATGCAGGACGAGGCTGATAAATATCCAGACGTAAAACTGGTCCTGGGCCGGCATTTGGGGTTTGACGATTCGCTGGTGGATTTGGTCGAAAAACGGATCGGAGAATCACGGTCTATCCCCGACATCCGGGAAACGATTCTACCACCCAAAGACAAATATCCGGTTCCGCCCGGACAATGTGTCTTTGTCCCCATGCCCCCGGAACAGGCCGATAAATTTATTCCAGCGGAGGCCGACCATCTTCACCAGAAGATATAAGGAATATATGTGCTATGATTGTTTGTGCATACTGCGAGTATTCAATGGAGCCGGAAGAGGCCGTCTGGGACAGTATCGGACGGTCCTGGCATTACGCTTGCGCCCGAAAGAGCTTAGCCGAAGTGAATAAGGACGTGAGAAAAAAGGGTATTTGCCCTGGATGCCGTGATAATTTGCTAGCCGGAACAATCGGATTTAAGGACTGGATACATCGCACCTGGCATTATGATCTGACGGATGGCGGCAAAAACTGTGTCGCGGAAGCATTGAGCTGAAAGGAACAAAATGAACAGAGAGATCGTCATTACCGGGCTCGGCTTGCTCCTGGCAGCGGTCATCCTGGCCGAACCGGCTTATGCCATGCACATTTCCGAGGGGATTTTGCCCTTACCCTGGGCCGGTCTCTGGTTTGCCGTGAGCCTGCCCTTTGTCGCCCTGGGCTTGAAGCAGTTGCGGGCCCGGAATCAAGCCGAACCCCACCTTAAGGCTTTGATGGGCCTGGTCGGGGCCGCGGTTTTCGTCATCTCCTGTATGCCCATTCCCGTGCCCACAGCCGGAACCTGCTCCCACCCCTGCGGCACCGGACTGGCCGCCCTAATCGTGGGGCCGACCCTCAGCGTCGTCTTAGCCAGTATCGCCTTGACCCTCCAGGCCCTGTTTTTGGCCCACGGCGGTTTGACCACGCTGGGCGCCAACATCTTTTCCATGGGCGTGGTCGGGTCGTTTGCCGGATACGGGGCCTTTTGGCTGGCCCGCCGCCTGGGCGCGGGAATTTTGGTCGCCGCATTCGCCGCCGGCCTGGTCTCCGACTGGGCTACCTATGCCGCCACTGCCTTCACTCTGACGGGTGCCTTACACGGCCAGACCCAATTCAACTCCATGTACCTCGCCGTTTTAGCCGCGTTTGTGCCCACCCAGTTGCCTCTGGGCATATTGGAAGGTTTCATGACGGCCGGGGCCTATCGCTTTCTATCCACCCGGCGACCTGAATTTCTGACTGGTTCCGAGATGCGGGTTGCGGGTTCCGGGTTGCGGGTTGCAAGTTCCGGGTTGCGGGTTGAAGCTGACCCCGAAACCGCTAAGAGGGCTATATAATGAAAAAATTATGCATCACAATTTCCATTCTGCTTCTGGCCACGGTGGTCGGATATGGTGTCCTGTTCCAAAAACAGGCCAAATGGGCCGGGGTGGATGAATCGGTGATCAAGCCGTTGGCCGAACAGGCCGGGCGGACCCCGGTGGACCCGATCATTAATCCCACCGGCGATATGTTGCTATTCGTCTTTTTACTGGCCGGGATAGCGGGCGGCTTTGTGGCCGGGTACTACTTTCGGGAGCTTTTTCCGCCTTCGGGTTCCGGGTTGCGGGTTGCTGGTTGCAGGTTAACAGCAAACCAAGGCCGGGAAAATGGTAACTCTAAACCCGAAATTTCCCAACTGAACCTCACAACCTGTAACTCGCAACCCGTAACCCGCAACTCGCAACCCGTAACCCGCAACCCGCAAGATGTTTGATTTATTCTCAGATATCTTCGCCGCCCGGGACAATGTCCTGACCCGAATCGACCCGCGGCCGAAACTGGTTCTGGCCCTGGCGGCCATTATGGTGGTGGTGTTGAGCCAACGGATGATCATCCCGGGGGTGACGGCCGTAGCTTGCCTGACGGTCATGGTCGGGCTGCGTATCCCTTTAAAACTGATTCTAAGACGGCTGGCCGCCCCGTTATCGATAATTTTGGTCCTGGTGGCAACGCAGGCCCTCCTGGTGGGGCAGACGCCTCTGGGGGCCGTTACGGTCTTTAAATGGCGGCTGGTCGCCTATGCCGAAGGCTTGGACAAAGGTCTTCTGCTCGGCCTCCGGGTCCTCGGCGCGGTCAGCGTCATGCTTCTGCTCAGTTCCGTCACTCCGGCCCACCGGATCTTCCATGCCCTCAGGTTTTTCCACATCCCCGAAGAATGGGTGGAGGTGGCCCTGCTGGTTTACCGCTATACCTTCACCCTGGTCGGCCAGACGTCGGATGTGGCCGCGGCTCAAAAGGTCCGCCTGGGCTATTCCAGTTTCCGGCGGGCCATGGCCTCCATCGGTTTGCTGGCCGGGACGGTGGTGGCCAGATCCATGGATCAGGCTTTCCGGACCCATGAAGCCATGGTTCTCCGGGGCTATGAGGGCCGGCTTTTTTTCTCCAATCTGCCGGAGCTGACCACTAGAGACCGGCTCCTGATGTACCTGGGGCTTTGCTTTTTGGCCGGATGTTATTTATTAATCGAACTTTGAAGAAGGCATAAGTAAATGCCGACACCAAGTAATCGAGGTTCCGACGAAGCTTTTTATCGACTGGTCCAGGCCGCCGGTCCAGCCATTCTGAAACTGGTGGGAGTGACGCCGGGGGATGGATATAACTTTCACGCCGACACCCTGAAGGCCAAAAGAGTCTCACCTGATATTGTCGCTATTCCCTCGACAGGCGCCGGTGATA
>JADFXK010000087.1 GCA_015233625.1 Deltaproteobacteria bacterium
TGGAAAAGCAGTTTCACTTGTACTTTGAGCGGGCTGACCGGGCAAAAGGCATAACCGGAACGAATTTGTTAGTTCTTTTGGAACGACGTCTTGACAATATTGTATATCGGATGGGGTTTGCGCCTTCCCGAAACCAGGCCAGGCAATTGGTCCGTCACAACCATTTTGTGATCAACGGCAAGAAGGTAAATATCCCTTCAATTCAAGTTAGAGTCGGAGATGTCATCCAGATTCGTGAAAGCAGTCAGAAGGTACCTCCCATATTAGAATCACTTGAGACGGTTGCCCGACGCGGCGTTCCCAGATGGTTGGAATTAGACAAGGCAGGTTTTCGCGGCATTGTCAAATCCTTCCCAATGCGGGAGGACATCACCACCCCCATTAATGAGCAGTTGATCGTCGAGCTATACTCCAAGTAGCAGAGGCGGTGTATGTCAGAATTAGACATTAGATATCGAAATTGGCGGGAAATGATTAAGCCCAAGAGTATTGAGGTTGATCCCGATAAACACGATCGGTTTTACGGCAAGTTTTCTTGCGAGCCATTGGAACGGGGCTTCGGTATCACCCTTGGTAATGCGTTGAGAAGAGTACTCCTTTCTTCCCTCCAGGGGGCGGCGATCGTGTCCGTAAAAATTGACGGTGTCCTCCACGAATTCTCCAGCATCCCTGGAGTTGTGGAGGACGTTACCGACATCATCTTAAACCTTAAGGAAGTTCGTCTTAAGACTCATACGGATGTAGCTAAGACCGTACAAATAACCGCCGAAGGTGAAAGAATAGTAAGAGCTGGAGACATTATTACAGACGGCACCATTGAAGTACTCAATCCGGACCATCATCTGGCCACTATGACCAAAGACGGAAAACTCCACATGGAGATGGTGGTGAAGCTCGGTAAGGGGTATGCACCGGCCGAGAGGAATAAGAACGAAGAGCAGATCATTGGTGTCATTCCAATTGACGCCATTTTCTCTCCCATACTCAAGGTCAACTACAATGTTACAAACGCCCGGGTGGGACAAATAACCGACTACGATAAGCTCACCATGGAAATCTGGACTGATGGGAGCGTCACCCCGGAAGATGCATTGGCCAATGCGGCTAAGATCATCAAAGAGCAGATCTCGGTCTTCATCAATTTTGATGAGGAACCGGAACCCAGGGCGGAGCTTCAAGAGGAAGTCAAGGAAACCATCAACGAGCATTTGTTTCGTAGTGTAGATGAACTCGAGCTGTCTGTTCGGTCGGCCAATTGCCTGAAGAATGCCAATATTCGCTTAATAGGCGAACTGGTCCAAAAGAGTGAAAGCGAAATGCTCAAAACGAAGAATTTTGGCAGAAAATCCCTAAACGAAATCAAAGAGATTCTGACCGAAATGAGCCTCTCTCTAGGGATGAAGCTTGACCATTTCCCGCCCAAGGAAGAGATAGACAAGATGTTCAGCAGAAAGGAAGATGACAAATGAGACACAGGAAAGCAGGAAGACGTCTAAGCCGGGAAACCAGCCATCGCCAGGCGATGCTTCGCAATATGGTCACTTCACTTTTTGAGCATGATCGGATCCAGACCACTGACGCCAAGGCTAAGGAGCTTAGGCCTCTCGCGGAGAAAATGATCACCCTGGCAAAACGAGGCGATCTTCATGCTCGTCGCCAAGCCCTGGAGATTATCAGGAGCCCAAAAGTAGCTCAGAAGCTGTTTAACCTGGCCAAAGATCAATTTGACGTCAGAGAGGGTGGATACACTCGCATCATCAAACTCGGTCCTCGCCTTGGCGATGCCGCTCCTATATCGATCATTGAATTATTGCCTAAAGCCGGAATAAAAAAAGATTCAAAAAAATCCAAAGGCAAGGCCAAGAAGAAACAGAAGGTAGCTGAAACTAAATCTGCCGCCCCAACGCCCACTCAGAAGTCAGTGGATTCGGTAACCGACTCGGAGAACCAGACCGCTCCTTCTGCAACTGTTGAGACTCTTCCATCCACTCCATCGACTGATACGGTCGCTAATGCCTCGGGCACCGAGGCCGGCGTCGGGTCTGATCTTCAGGGCTCTGAGGTGTCACCGGAAGAGAAAACCAATTAACAGACGCGGATTAAGTGATTAAACCCACTATCATGAATCGATGCAGAAGACAAAGCGAAGGGATAGGCTGTAACTATCCCTTTTTTTTATGGTTAGATGTTGATGGCGTCAGGTCAGTCTCTGGTTATAGCAAGCCTTCACCGGCCCAAGTCGATGTCGCCCGGATCTAGGAACCGCACAAACGCATAGCTAATACCTAAGTGCAACCTTCAATTATCCCAACGGCCCCGTTTTTTATCGTCGTCAGATTGGTTAGGCTTCTCATATCGGGGACCTAGACGTCAAAGGTTGGCGTTCTGACGGCCGATATCGTATCTCGGCCAAGGGCATTTTCGACTATTTATATTGCAGACATTGACAATTAATGCCGTCAGATGTATAGTATCCGCTGGCGGTTTCGGTCCAGTTCCGGGAATAACCTGACAGCCTAAATTCAAGATTATTGTTATTTTTTCATTCATCCCCGCGTATTTTGAAAACATCTTCCTTAATTCCTGCTTATCAATTAATTCCTGCTCATCGAGTTTGCCGGGTTACCCGGTAGCCGCAGAGGATAAGAGGGAAAGCCAGTCATGGAAACACTGCACGGTGACCAGCAACTCGACTCACACGCCATTCTTGTTGTAGATGACGAGGAGGGAATTCGTGAAACCATTGGCTACTACCTCGAAGAGGAGGGCTACCTCCCGACGTTGGCCGGTGATGGGCTGGAAGCTCTAGAATATATAAAGAATACCGAGTTTGATTTGATGATCACGGATGTGTCTATGCCCCGCATGGATGGATTTGGCTTGATGAAATATTCCATAAAGCTATGTCCTGAAACTCCCATCATCATTTTGACTGGATTGGGCACCATGGACAATGCCATCCAGGCCATGCAGTTGGGGGCTTATGACTTCCTGACGAAACCGGTCGAGAATTTTTCTCTGTTCAAAATTACCGTCAAACGAGCTCTGGAAAAGCGTGAGTTCTTAGCTGGAAAACGGAATTACCGGCAGAATTTAGAAAAAACGGTAGATGAACAGACCAAAGAACTCATTAAAAAAAATCAAATGCTCGAGGCCTACACGGAAAATTTAGAGGAGGTCTCCGTCAGTGTGATCAGTTCCCTTCAAGCCGCTCTTGAAGAAAAAGATTCGTATACCGCGGGGCATTCTCACCGAGTGACCCGGTATGCCCTGGAACTTGGCCGACAGATGGATTTGGGAGACACAGAACTGGCCACGTTGGAGCGAGCCGCCAAATTGCATGATATCGGGAAACTCATTGTAGATTGTAGCTTTATAAATAAGCCAGGTCCATTAAACGATCAGGAATGGACCATCATGCGGCGTCATCCGGAAGTTGCCGATCGGTTCCTTTCTCCTTTGGCCTTTCTTCAAAATGTTCGGCCGATTATACGCTCTCATCATGAGCGCCAGGATGGTCTGGGTTATCCCGACGGGTTGTCCAAGGATGAACTGGAATTAAAAACCGAGATACTCACCGTGGCTGATAGCTACGATGCCATGACCTCGATTAGAACTTATCGTAATCCTTGGCCCGATTATAAGGCTTGTGAAGAACTTGTCAGGTGTTCTGGGACTCAATTCAGCCCCAGGGTAGTGAGGGCCTTCCTCAGGCTGCGGGGGCACGATCATCTGCTCAGATTGCTTGATAGTCTCTTTGCTGATGAAGACTAACGGGTAGGGAAAACAACTTTCACCAGGTTGAATTGGAATGAGCGATACCGCACAGACGGATAAGTACCATCTCCTTATAGTTGACGATGACGATTTTATTCGAACAACCATCGGCGATTACTTTGAAGAAGAGGGATATTCTGTCACTTTGGCCGAGGATGGCATTGAAGCGCTCCAATACCTGGAGAAAGAAGAATTTGATCTGGTTATTTCTGACTTGATGATGCCTCATTTGGACGGGTTTGGCCTGATGGAGCGGTCTCTCTTGCGTTCACCGGAGACTCCGATCATTATCCTCACCGGCCAGGGTACCTTAGACAACGCGATTAAGGCGATTCAACTAGGGGCGTATGATTTTGCCACGAAGCCGATCGCCAATTTTTCCCTGCTCAGGATATCCGTAGAACGCGGCCTGGAAAAGCGCGAGCTGCTGGTCTCTAGAAGAAATTACCAGCAACAAATTGAACGGCAAAATAAGCTGTTGATCAAGAATCTGGAGGTCGCCCGAAAGATGCAGCAGAATATGATTTCTCGGGACCTCTTGGACCTAAACCTGGTCTCCCTGGCCTGGAGGTACATTCCCTCTGAAAGAGTCAGTGGTGATTTTTTTGGCGTTTTTGAGATAGATAAAGAGCATGTGGCCTTTTACATCGCCGATGTTTCCGGTCACGGCGTGCCGGCCGCGATGGTTACGGTTTTTATCAAGCAGACTGTTTATAAGCTGGCCAGGGAACGCCTGGCAGATGGTTCGGTCCGGTCCAGGTCGCCGGTCGAGGTGCTGAGTCAATTAAATGGAGAGTTTCTGAAGGAACAGTTTGAATTTGACGGGATAGAACTCTACGTCACCCTGTTTTATGGACTGCTTGATTTCAACGTAATGCGGCTGAGTTGTGCCAACGCCGGTCATGCGCCTTTGCCAAAAGTCCTGCGCCAGGGGCATGGGGTGGAAGAGTTCAGTCTGTCTGGTCATGCCATCGGTTTTTTTGATGACGCTCAGTTCGATCAAACAGAGATTTCTTTCTCTTTGACCGACAGGATATTTCTCTGCACGGACGCCGTGACTGAGGCCAAGGACGGGCGGAAGACCATGTTCGGGAATAACCGTTTGATGGAGCAGTTGAAATTACATCATGACTCTCCCTCTGAAACAATTCTTGATAATGTTGTCTCGGAATTGAAATTCTTTACCGGCAACTCTGTCCTGGAAGACGATCTATGCCTGTTATTGATATCCCCTGATGGGTCCGAACCTACACTTTGAACGGTTATAATTGTAACATTTAGAGGTGACATGGTTGCCCGTTACTGGTTTCCGGTGCATGGGCGTCTTTAACGAGTAACCGGCAGTCCGCAACAGGTGCTCTCGGGTGTCAAGTATTGCCGTGTCAATATACAACCCATTCAATGGTCCATAGACGATGAAGATGGAGGAATTTTTATGATCGAAATTAAGCAGCAAGGTGACCAGACCGTTTTGACACCGGACTTTGATATTCTGGCCTCCACTGCCCACGAATTACGGGACGAAGTCTCTCGTTTTTTGAAAGAAGGGAGGACGGCATTTGTTTTGGACCTGACCAATGTGAACAGTATCGACTCAATAGGTATTGGAAGCATAGTTTCTTGTCTGAAAACAATTACCAGCAACAAAGGAACCTTTCGGGTTGTTTGCCCCAAGCCGGAACTCGTGCAGTTGTTCAAGGTCTTGAAACTGGATCAAACCTTAAATATTACATCAAATTAAGTCCCTCTTTTGTTGAGGGAAGATGGTTGAAAACCTCGAGTCTTTTCGATGTGCAGACTTTCTGGCTGGGATTGACCTGCGCGTCGTGGGCCAATGGTCAACTGTTAATCATAACCGGACAACCAAAGGGAATAACTCATGACGACGGCTCCTGGCAATGCAATCGAAATGGGAAGTCAGAGCGGCTCCTTTTTGGGTCACAGTCCGGCACCGCTTCCCCAGGATTTAGTCGGGCACATCGAGGCTATTTTGGATTCACAACCTTCAGCCCTGGTTACCCTTGATGCTGCAGGTAAAGTCCTTCTGTGGAATAAAGCCGCTACGAAAATCTTTGGAGTGACCAAGGAGCAGGCCATAGGGAACAATTTGTTCACCTCCGTGCCCGGCATGGCCAAGTATGAGCCGATTTTTCACAATGTCTTGGAGGATGGGAACGAAGAGGTTAGAAGTAAGGAGGCTTACGTTTTCCCTGATGGGGCCGCCGGCTTGATCAATATTTTGGCCTACACTCTGGCAACTGATCAGACGCCGCGCGTCATCTTTCGCGTCAGGGATGTCTCCCAGGTGTCCAAATTGGAGCACATGGCCATTCAAACGGAGAAAATGGCTTCCGTGGGCGGACTGGCTTCGGGGATGGCTCACGAAATCAATAACCCCCTGGGCGGGATACTTCAAAGTTGTCAATTGATCCAAATGGCTTTGAGTGTAGACAACAAGAAATCAAGTGAGTTGTTGGCCGAACTAGGTTTGCCGGCCGAAGCGGTCAAGCAGTTTTTGACGAAACGCAAGATTTATCATTATCTGGATATAATCGAGAAGAGTGGCTCAAAAGCTGCCTCTATCGTCCGCAATATGCTGAATTTCGCCCAGAAAAAGGAACTGACCCTGAAGCCGGAACTGGTGGACGAGGTTATCGATCAATCCATCAAGTTGGCTTATATGGAATATGATCTCAAGAAGTATTACGATGTTCACCACGTGATCTTTGAAAGAGAAATTCCTCAGGATATGCCCCAGGTCTATTGTGATAGATTTCAGATTGAACAGGTGCTGTACCACCTGATCAAGAATTCCGTTTACGAGATGTACCACCTTAAGCAGCGACAGGGGGATCATTATGCCCCGAAGATCGTCTTTAGATGCCATCATCATCAGCAACGGGTAATTATTGAAGTTCAAGACAATGGGCCGGGCATGTCGGAAGAGATCAGGGCTAAGGTCTTCGATCCTTTTTTTACTACCAAGCCGGTGGACAAAGGGACAGGGTTGGGGTTGGCCATGTGTTATTTTATCCTAACGGAATCTCATCAGGGCAATATTAGGGTAGATTCGACTGAGGGGCAAGGATGTACTTTTATTATTGAGCTTCCCGCGGCTACCTTGTAACGACAAAATAAACGGGCGTAAATCAATACCCATGCTATCTGAACTTGTCATTTCCAACCTGGCTATTATCGACCGTCTTCATTTAGCCTTTGAACCGGGGTTGAATGTCATTTCCGGTGAAACCGGAGCCGGAAAGTCTATTATCATCAGTGCGGTTAATTTGATTTTGGGGGGGCGAGCCACCCAGGATATGGTTCGGTCAGGGGCGGACGCGGCGGAAGTTCAGGCCATGTTCCTGGTGGACGATGACACGACGTTGGGACCCATTGTCGAAACTCTCGGCCTGGATTTTTCGGATGGCCTGTTGATTCGGCGGGTCATATCCGGGACCGGCCGCAGCCGGGCATACATCAACGGACAACCCGCCACGCTGAACATGTTGGAAACCCTTACCTCGGCTTTAATCAATATTTCTGGTCAACATGAGCACCAATCCCTTTTGAATCGGGAAAACCATTTGGACATCCTTGATCAGTTCGCGGCTTCCGAGTCTTTGAAAAACCGCGTCCGAGAGACCTACAACGGACTGCAAACTCTTACGGCCAAGCTAAATAAAGTCATGGCGGCCCGAAATCAGCAGGCAGATCGGTTGGATTTATTATCCTTTCAACTGCGGGAAATTGATTCGGCCGGTGTCCGACTAAACGAAGATGACGAACTCGAAGAAGAACGTCACCGGTTGATTCACGCCGAGAAGATAAATGACCTGACCCTGCGGTGTCTGGGATTGCTTTACGATCAAAGTGGCTCAGTCATGGAACAACTGGCCGAAGCCGGGCGAAACCTGGAGAAGATGACTGAATATGATTCATCTATAACCGGATTATCCGAGCAACTGGAGTCAGCCCGGTATCAGATTGAGGACGTGGCCGCCTATCTTCGTGATTATTCGCAAGCAATTGTGTTTAATCCCGAGAGATTGGAGCAGGTGGAGGAACGCCTCAGCGTATTGACCCGGCTAAAGCGAAAATATGGCCCCACCCTGCAAGATGTCCTATCATTTCAGTCGACGACCCGGCAGGAGCTGGACGACCTGGCCGGAGGTGAGGATAAGATATCGGAGTTGGATGCTGAATGGCGGAAGGAACTCAAGGCCGCGGTGTCATTAGCGGAAGAATTGTCTCGAACGCGGGTGGCGGCAGCCGGCGATTTCACCCAGGCGGTCCAATCGGAAATACGGTCCTTGGGTATGCTGGAAGGAGTCTTTGCCGTCCGATTTGAAGACCGGCCCGGGGATGCCGATAAAATCCCGGAGGAGGCCGGCCCCTCCTGGACCATCCCGGCCTATCTCACCCCGAAGGGCATGGACGAGGTAGAATTCTTTATTTCGCCGAATCCCGGCGAGGAGCTGAAGCCGCTGGCCAAGATAGCCTCCGGGGGGGAACTATCGCGTATCCTCTTGGGGGTCAAAAAGGCCCTGGCCCAGAAGGGCGCGGTCGAAACCCTGGTTTTTGATGAAGTCGATACCGGCATCGGCGGCCAGACAGCCCGCGTCGTCGGACAAAAACTTAAGGTCTTATCCAACTATCATCAGGTCTTATGTATCACCCATCTGCCGCAAATCGCCAGCTACGGGCAGACTCACTTCCGAGTGGAAAAAATGACCAGTTCGGGCCGGACGGTGACCACGGTCAAGCTCCTGGACGAGGAAGAAAGGATAGCGGAAATCGCCCGGATGCTGGGCGGGGCCGGCACTTCCTCCAAGACACTGGCCCATGCTCGGGAGATCATTGCCGCCGCCGCCGCGTTTAATCCCGAGTCCGAAAGAAACAGTCCATCGTCACCGGACCACCCTTGACCACCTGGGCCTGAGAAGAATTGCTTCCCACCTCCGTCAGCCTGATCGTACCGATGGCTTTGCCCGGCGTGCTGTACATTCTTCCATCAACCGATTTGGCTTCCTGGCCTCTTTGAACCACCGATAATTCCTGCCCGACGGCCAGGCCCACATCCTGCCCCACCTGCAGATTCACTTTTTGGCCGTCTATTTTGCCGGGAAAACCTACCCAGGGTCGGTTGGCTACGGCTTCGGCCAAATCCTGCATTAGGCCGGTGATAACCTGGTTGAGACAGTCGATGAATTTGTTCTTGGGGTAAGCAGATAACTTGTCCGGTGTTTTATCCGGGTAGTCGGCTAACTTGACCTCACCGCTTCTGAATGTATCCACCAGAAGCGTGCCGTCTTCCGTGGCCGTAACTCGTATTTTTAAGATGATGGTCAAGATGGGGGTCTCGGAGCGGAAGCCGATGATGCCGGTCAGGTCCTTGTGAACCTCAAAATCGGCAATATTGGCCATCATGATGGCATCTACGCCTTGAACCCTGGCCTCATTCACCACGGCCTTGGCCCCGCCGCCGTATTCCGCTTCCTGGATCTGGTCCACGGCCTTTCCGGTGACCAGGATCAGCCGATTGTTTTGTTGAAGCTCCCGCTTAATCATCTCATCGGCCATGATGTTGAGAATATTGTCTTTGGGATGCAAAGGATCGGTAACCGCTAAAACGGCCAGTTTCCTTTTCAGGCCGCTGTCTTTCATGAAAAAATCACGCTTGAGTTTTTCTGTGGTGGCGCACCCGAGGACCGAAACCGCAAGCATGACCAAAGCCGCCATTAAGCACCATCCGTACCGTCGTCCGTTCATAACAACTCCTCATGTTTTGGGGGTGGGGTTAATACACGGCAGGGCCTTGGGCCGCAACCAAAAAAACAAGCATTCCCGACTATTCATTCTGAACGAATATGCGGAATCTTAAGATTTCACGCCTGGCTCGAAAAGACAAGAGGGAGCCACGAAGTTTATCTCTCTTTTCTGCTATTCTTGCATCCTGCTTTTTATTCCACGCTGGAATGACGGATGATATTATAACGCGCTCAAAAAGGCAAATATCTTTTTGAAGCCAAAGACAGTTTTCCGACCGCTATTCCGGTGGGGCTGCCTTTTGGTTTGACTGCGGAAGGATTTAATCCTAAAATACCCCTTTGCCCAAAACCCACGCCGTCAAGAGGGCCTGGCCACAGGTATCCCGGCGGCATGTCGTTTCTGCGTGAAGTGCTTGAATTTACAAGGTGGAGGCCCTGATGAATCGGGAGAATGAATCTATACGGCCGGTGATCGCCCTGACCATGGGCGACGCGGCGGGGATCGGGCCGGAGATTATCTTAAAAGCTTTGATCCGCCCTGAGGTGACTGCCGGGTGTCGGCCCGTGGTCTTCGGCCGGCGGGGCGCTCTGGTCAAGGCGGAAAGAATCCTGAAGACCGGCCTGGTTTTCTCTTCAATATATGACGCGGCGGAGATACCGCCCGGCGGTTCCGGTGTCGGCCTGGTCGATCTGGGGGCGGCCCCAGAGTCGGATTTTCTTTCCGGGAAACCGGCGGAGGCGACCGGCAAGGATTCGGCCGAGTTCATTATGGCCGCGGTTAAGGCGGCTCTGGCCGGCCGGGTCGAGGCTGTGGTCACCTGCCCGATCAACAAGCAAACCCTTAACCAGGCGGGGTACCATTATCAGGGTCATACTCAGTTCCTGGCCCGGCTCACCGGCACGGACAATGTGGTCATGATGCTGGCCGCGGAATCGTTTAAGGTGACCCTGGTCACGATTCATGTGCCGCTAAGAGATGTCTCCGGACTCTTGACCATTAAGGATGTGCTGGAGACGATGGTTATCACCTGGGAGGCGCTCCGGCGGGACTTTGCTTTTAGATCGCCCCGGTTGGCCGTGGCCGGTCTCAACCCGCACGCCGGAGAAGAGGGCCTTTTCGGCCGGGAAGATATAGATATTATTGGCCAGGCTGTATCTCTGGCCCGGGAAAGAGGGATGAACATATCCGGTCCGTGGCCGGCGGACACGATCTTTTACCGGGCGGCCAGGGGTGAATTCGACGCCGTGGTGGCCATGTATCATGATCAGGGTCTGATTCCATTTAAGCTCCTGCATTTTGCAGACGGGGTCAACGTGACCCTGAACATGCCCATCATTCGGACCTCGGTGGACCACGGTACGGCCTATGATTTGGCCGGAACAGGCCGGGCCGACGAGTCGAGTCTGGTGGCCGCCATAAGAATGGCCGTGACTATGGCCGAAAACAGAAAACGCCGGCCCTTAAACCACCTTGACGCGGTCGGAAAAGAATAGACCAGACAATATGCAAGATAAGATAGTTATTAGAGGTGCCAGGGAACATAACCTCAAAGATATAGACCTGACCATTCCCCGTGACAAGTTGGTGGTTATTACGGGACTTAGCGGCTCGGGTAAGTCCACCCTGGCTTTTGACACCATTTATGCTGAAGGGCAGAGGCGGTACGTGGAGTCTCTGTCGGCCTACGCCCGGCAATTTTTGGAGCAGATGGACAAACCCGATGTGGATAGCATTGAAGGTTTGTCTCCGGCCATCTCCATCGAACAGAAAACGACCAGTAAGAATCCCCGGTCCACGGTGGGTACGGTTACGGAAATATACGATTATCTTCGGGTGCTGTTTGCCCGGGTCGGTCGGCCTCATTGTCCCAAGTGCGGTCGGCCCATCTCGTCTCAGAGTGTTCAAGAAATAGCTTCAACTATTTTATCTTATCCTGAAAACACGAAGACCATCATTCTGGCCCCGCTGACCGAACAGAAAAAAGGGAAACACCAGAAAATTTTCCACCGGTTGAAGAAAGAAGGCTTTGTCCGTGTCCGAGTGGATGGGCAAATTCTGTCTCTGGATAACGACATTCCTTTAGATAAGAATAAGAAACACGACATCGAGGCCGTGGTCGATCGGTTGGTGGTCAAGGACGGGATTCGTGATCGTTTGGTGGATTCCATCGAACTGGCCTTGTCTCTGTCGGATGGGTTAATCAAGATTAACAAAGACGGCCGGGAAGATATTTTGTTCAGCCGAGAACTGGCCTGTCCTGTTTGCCGGGTCAGTTGTCCCGACCCGACCCCTCAAATGTTTTCATTCAATAATCCTCAAGGCGCCTGTCCCAAATGTGATGGACTGGGCGCGATGATGTATTTCGATCCGGAACTCATTGTGGCCAACCCGCATCTGTCATTGAAGGAAGGGGCGATCGCACCCTGGGAGAATCGGAGTTCGGATTATTTCATTCAAACCTTGGAAGCGCTGTCCCGGCATTACGGATTCAGCTTAGACATCCCGTTCGAAGAGCTTAGTCAGGAGGCCCAGTCAGTTGTTTTGTCCGGATCTGGAGACACACCCATTGAGTTCAGCTTTTCCAGGGAAGGTGGAGATGAACGGCTGTACCGGTACACCCGTCCCTTTGAAGGCGTGATCAACAACCTTAATCGCCGCTACAAAGAAACCAACTCCCAGGCCATTCGAGAAGAAATTCAGCAATACATGAACAACCGCCCCTGTCCCGAGTGTCACGGGGCCAAGCTGAAACCGGAAAGCCTGGCCGTAAAGATAAATGGATTGTCCATCTATGAGGTCACCCGTCATACCATCTCGGAAAGCCGACAATTTTTCAGGCAGATTGAACTGACCCCGAAGGAAATGGAGGTGGCCCGGAGGATAACCAAAGAGATTTTGGAGCGGCTGGATTTCTTGGACAATGTGGGCCTGAATTACCTGACCCTGGACCGGACCTCGGCGACCCTGTCCGGAGGTGAGGGGCAACGAATCCGATTAGCCACCCAGATCGGTTCCCGGTTAGTCGGGGTTCTATATATTCTTGATGAACCCAGCATCGGTCTGCACCAGCGGGATAACGAACGGCTGCTCAAAACGCTGAAGGCCATGCGGGACCTGGGGAATACTGGTTT
>JADFXK010000088.1 GCA_015233625.1 Deltaproteobacteria bacterium
GTGGCTGCAGTGGCCTTAATACAAGATGTTAGCCTTGAATGTCGAACTGAGGCAGACATCACGTATGGTATAGAAATGTTCAACAATAATAGGCCATAAAACCTATTTCAAGGTGCGAAACTTGAGTAGTTACTTGACCACCAGTGTCATCTGCATGTTGGTCACCGTGTTTTTGTGGCGGCAAAATCGAAAACACTTTGCCGGCATGACCGGGTGGATAATCTTTTTTGGTTTTCAAGCGGTGGCTGTGTTGCTGATCATCTTGCGCGGCCGCATCCCGGACTGGCAATCTATCGTACTTTCCAATATCCTGGTGATGACGGGCGCGCTCGCGTGTTATATGGGTCTGGAACGCTTTGTCGGAAAAATAAGTTCGCAAGTTCATAATTACCTTCTGCTGGCGGCGTTTATTCTCGTCTCCTCCTATTTTACCTTTGTGCAACCCAACCTGGCTGCGCGAGCGGTCAATATTTCATTGGGGCTACTGATCGTTTCTTTGCAGGGTGTCTGGCTCTTATGGCGTCGCGTCCCGCCGGATATGCGGCGGATCACCCGGGGTGTGGATATCCTGTTTGGGGCGTTTTGCCTGATCAGTCTAGTCCGGATTGTCGTCGTCCTTACTGGACAACACTTTGGCAACGATTTCTTCCGGTCCGGCGCATTCGAAAAGCTGGTCATTCTTTCGTACCAAATGCTGGTGATCATACTGGCTTATAGTCTGACGCTGATGGTGAACCAGCGCCTGCTCATCGAGAATCAAGACCAGGGAGAGAAATTTTCCAAAGCATTTCGATTAGCTCCGTATGCCATCACACTCACCCGGCTGGCCGATGGTCAAATTATAGAAGTCAATGATGGTTTTGTGAATCTTACTGGCTACACATATGCGGAAGCCATCGGAAAGACAACACTTGATCTGGGTCTCTGGGCTAAGGAGGAAGATCGGGTGGCTTTTGTTGACGAATTTTCGAAAAGCAACCGGGTCCAAGGGAGAGAGTTTCCCTTTCGCACCAAGTCCGGCGAGATACTCATCTGCCTCTTGTCGGCTGAGATCATCATGCTGAACGACCAACAGTGCATTTTATCGAGCATCAATGATATTACCGAGCGCAAGCGGGCGGAGGAAGCGCTGCGTGAAAGTGAACAACGTTTCAGGATACTCGCAGAGACGATTGAAGAAGTCTTTTGGATGGCTGATATCGAAACCCAAAAGACGTGTTACATCAGTCCAGGTTATGAGCGGGTATGGGGGCGTTCACCGCAAAGTCTGTACGATGCCCCGAAATCCTTCATCGAAGCCATTCACCCTGAGGATCGAGGACGAGTGGCGGCCAACCTCGAAGCCAAGAAGACCGGACAATCATTTGAACAAGAGTACCGGATTATCCAACCTGATGGATCCATCCGGTGGATTTGGGACCGGGGGTTCCCCGTCCCATCGGAGACAGGGCAAATTACCCGCTATGCCGGTGCAGCCGGCGATATCACCGAGCGTAAGCAAATGGAGGCAGCGTTAATAAGTAGTGATGAACGCTACCAGGCGCTTATCCGAACGTCCATTGAGGGTTTTTGTACCTTGAACACGGAAGGACGCATCCTGGAGGTGAGCCATACCTACTGCGCCATCACCGGTTACGCCAGGGACGCGTTGCTCTCCATGCACCTCTCCGATCTGGAGGACATGGAGTCACCGGAGCAGATCAGTGACCATATTCAGAATATTATCACCGAAGGATGGGATCGCTTCGAGACTCGACACCACTGCTATGATGGATCTGTCATCGATGTCCAAATCAACGCGGTCTTCGTTACCTCCCAGAGTCTGATAATGGTCTTTATAAACGACGTTACCGAACGCAAGCTCTTAGAAATGTCACGAAATGAACTCTTGGCGGAACGCCAGGCGATACTGGACAATGTTCCTGTCGGGATCGCGTATTTAGTTGATAGAAGATTTGTCTGGTGCAACTTCAAGGCGGCTGCGCAACTTGGTTACAGCATTGAAGAAGTAATCGGCAAATCGACTGAGTTCATTCTTCTTTCAGAGGAAGATTATGAAGAATTCGGCCGCGAGGCTTATCGAGTGATGGCCAGTGGAGAAGCATTTCATAAAGAAAGATTGTTTAAACGCAAAAACAATACCCTATTCTGGTGTTCCGTCATTGGAAAGGCCATTGACCCGGGAAATCCTTCACGCGGCTTTATCTGGATAGTTGAAGATATCTCTCAGCGAAAGGAAGATGAAGAGGCACTAGTTAAGGCCAAAGAAGAGGCGCTGTCAGCCAACCAGGCAAAGAGCGAATTCCTGGCTAAGATGAGCCACGAAATTAGGACGCCGTTGAACTCGATCATCGGTTTTAATCAATTGTTACTGAACAGTAAGTTAAGCGTCCAGGAAAAAACGTTTGCTGAAGCGGTGAGTCAAGCCGGTGAAAACCTTTTGCTGATAATCAATGATATATTGGATTTTTCTAAAATAGAAGCAGCTAAAATGGAGTTGGATTTAGCCGGTTTTGAATTTGAAAACTTGTTGAAAGAAACTATCAACATGTTCCAACCAGCGGTAGATCAAAAGAAACTTGATCTGCGCTTGGAAATATCCCCATCTTTACCCAAAGTATTAATCGGAGATAAGGAAAAACTCAGACAGATACTGTCCAACCTTTTGAGCAACGCCATTAAGTTCACGCCTTCCGGTTCGATTGAAGTCAAGGTTCGGAGATATGAAGCCCCAAGCCCTCTACCTCAAAAGGAGAATGACTTAGTCCTCCTCATTTCAGTGGCAGATACGGGTGTCGGCCTCCATCCCGGACAAGTACATAAAATTTTTGAGGCTTTTGTCCAAGGGGATGCTTCTTCGACCCAACGATACCGCGGCACGGGGTTGGGGTTGGCCATAACCAAGCAGCTAGTGGAAATCATGGACGGCAGTATCTGGCTGGAAAGCCATCCAGGCGTCGGTTCCGTCTTCTATTTTACGGCAAGGCTTCAAATCGGGTCGGAGTCGGATATTATCGCCGATAACGTGACTGGCCAACATTTCCCTTTGAGGCTCAATCCTCTAAGAATACTTCTGGCTGAAGATGATACATTAAATCAAAAATTTGGAATAGAAATTCTCCAGCGCCAGGGGCACACAATAACTGTGGCTAGTAATGGCAATGAGGTCCTTGATCTTCTAAATAAAAAGGTATTTGACCTGGTCTTGATGGACGTGTCCATGCCTGAAATGGATGGAATTGAGGTGACAAAGATAATAAGGAATTCTGTATCTGGCACGTTTGATAGAAATATCCCAATCATCGCCCAGACCGCTCACTCCATTAAAGGTGATAAAGAGAAATTCTTGCAAGTCGGCATGGGCGGCTATATCTCTAAACCAATTGATGTGGACGAGTTAGTTAAGGAAATGGCCAAGATTGCGCCGAGATTTATTAATCGGCAAACCGATAGGGATGCCCTTGACCAGGATCCAAGTATAACCGAAGATAAGCATACTGTATTTGACCTAGATGTAATGAGAAAAAGATTCGGCGGGAAGAAAGAATTTTTTATAGAATTATTTGGTTATTTTCTTGCCGAGTCTCCGAAACGGATGGCAGCCATAAACACAGCCATTGAACTTGGCGACTTAGAAAAACTATCTGCCCTGGCGCACTCCTTCAAAGGCGTGGCGACTACGGTTTGCGCGGCAGACCTATCAGATTTTTGCGCCAAACTTGAACAGGCGGCCCGTGCAGACGATTTGGAAAGAGCCAAATTATACGTGAAAGAAATAAGTCTTGTTTTAGATCGGGCTAGGGAGATTTCTATCGATGATCTATTCCGAGGGATGCTCCCAGGTTAGACGTTCTCCAATTATCATGCTAATCAATTTGAAGGTGTTCTTGGCATATCCGGTTTCCCTTGGCCCTTGCCTGTGGATGCAACGGTATCATAGGGAGACTCAATTAAACTGTCACAGCAAACCGTTGCCTGATACAGCTATCCCCAAGATTATCTACATGGGAGAATATCCGGGAAAAATCCCTGCCCATCCGGGAAAATTAACCAGAGAAATGAATCCCACACCCCATTTACAAAGCGACTGAATGCTAATATGCTGCCTAGAAGCAGAGGGCGTTCGTGCTGTCGCATCCTACCCTACCTATTGACCCCTGATCGCCTTAGATCTCTTTAAGACGCAAAATTCGGATCAACGCGAAGTATGTTCTTATTGCCATATTATGGCCAGGCGCCTCCAATACATATTTCACACTGGCAAGACATCGCTTTCTGAAATGGGGGTTTGACTGGTCGTCGCCAAACGCACCCTAATCACAGCATAAGACTCCTTTTGCCTTTCGATTGTGCTTCTTATTTTGAATAGGCCTATCTACAACAACACATTCGCCCATAAGATGGCACCAACAGAAAGCAATGGTCAACGATGCTGTCATGTTATATTGTTAGGGGCAAGGAGTGAGACAATGCAGGGAGAAAGTCATGGTCCAAACAGAAGCGGCGACTTGCGCCGGCTGGCGGAGGAGAGGGCACTGAGAGATATCCCGGCTCTGGCCCAAGAGACGCTGTGGCCCGAGGCCGCCCAGCAATTGCTCCATGAACTGCGGGTGCACCAGATCGAGTTGGAGATGCAGAACGAGGAGCTTCGCCTAACTCAGGCGAAACTGGAAGATTCTCGGGCGCGGTATTTTAACCTGTATGATCATGCCCCGGTTGGATATTTCACTGTAAGTGAAGAAGGGCTGATTCTGGAAGCTAATCTCATGGCGGCCGGCTGGTTTGGCGTACCCAGAAACGAACTGCCCCAGCAGCCACTGAGCCGCTTTATTCTTCCTGAGGACCAGCACGTCTACGCCGATCATGGCCGGAAGGTTTTCGAGACGGGCATGCCGCAGGTGTGCGAGCTGAGAATAGTGGGCCGGGACGGTGCTCAATTCTGGGTGCGGCTGGAGGCGACCGTGGCCCAAGATGGCCAAAGCGGTATACCAGTGGCCCGCGTTGTGACCAGCGACATCACTGAGCGCAGGCAAATAGAGGAAGGGTTACGCGAAGAAGGAATTAAATATCGATCAGTTTTTGAAAGTGTGCCCATCGGTCTCATTCTTCTTGACGACCAAGGCGTGGTTTTGGACTGTAACCAGTATTTCGCCGACATCTTTGGCGTTCAACGAGAATATTTCCTCGGTCGGAACCTCCTGGTCATAATGTCGGAAGGACAATTGCGACACGAATTGACCGACTTTATCGCGGAAGGTGGAGTTCGCCGCTATGAAGGACCGTACACCTCGGTTTTGACTGGGAAAGAATTATTTTTACGCATCACCGCTGAGAAAAACGCGGCCGACACGTACCTCTCCGTTGTCGAGGACATTACCGAACGCCATCGGATGGAAACGGCGTTGGGTGAAAGTGAACGTCGTTTCCGGGTTCTCGCCGGGACTATTGAAGAAGTCTTTTGGATGGGCGACGTCGAAACTCAAAGAACGTTATACGTCAGTCCTGGTTATGAGCGCCTCTGGGGACGCACCGCACAAAGTCTGTATGATGACCCAAAATCCTTCATCGAAGCCATTGTGCCCGAGGATCGAGGGCGAGCGTTTACTAACCTGGAAATCAAAAGGACCGGACAATCATTTGAATACGAGTACCGGATTATCCGGCCTGATGGATCCATCCGGTGGATTTGGGACCGTGAGTTTCCCGTCCAATCGGATACAGGGCAAGTTAACTATTATGCCGGTGTAGCCGGCGATATCACGGAGCGTAAGCGGGCGGAGGAATTGCTGCGGAATAGTGATGAGCGTTACCAGACACTTATCCGAACGTCCATGGAAGGCTTTTGGGCCGTGGACATGGAAGGACGAATCTTGGAGGTCAACAATGCCTACTGCGCTATGACCGGCTACTCCAGGCAGGCTTTGCTCTCCATGCACATCTACGATCAGGAGTATATCGAGTCACCCGAGCAGATCCGGACGCATATTCAACACATTATCACCCAAGGATGGGACCGCTTCGAGAGTAAACACCGCTGTTCCGATGGATCTGTCATCGATGTGCAAGTCAGCGTGGTTCTCGTTACCTCCCAGGACTTGATGATGGTCTTCATAAACGATATAACCGCGCGCAAACGTACGGAAGCGGAACTGAGCGAAGCCAAGCGGAATTCTGAAATAGCGAATAAAGTCAAAAGCCAATTCTTGGCCAATATGAGCCACGAAATCCGGACCCCCTTGAATGGGATTATCGGCATGGCAGAATTGACCTTGAGGACAGAACTTTCCCTTGATCAAAGAGAGTATCTGGAGATGATCAAGATTTCTGCCGATACATTGGCGTCGCTCATTAACGACATTCTTGACTTCTCCAAAATCGAAGCCGGACGATTGAATATCGATAATATTAATTTCAAATTACGGGACAGCCTGGGCGACATGATGAAAACCTTGGCCGTCAAGGCCCATGAAAAGGGGTTGGAGTTGGCCTACCGGATTAACCCCGATGTTCCAGATAGGTTACTCGGCGATCCAACCAGGATAGGACAAGTGGTAGTTAATCTGATCGGGAATGCCATTAAATTTACCGACGTCGGTGAGGTAGTTCTATATGTTCAGTTATCTTCTCAGGCAGATGATGAACTAGTGCTTCACTTCAAGGTCCGGGATACTGGCATAGGGATTCCAAAGGACAAGATCCGGAAAATATTTGAACCGTTCACCCAGGCAGACGGCTCCACCACTAGAGAATATGGTGGAACAGGGTTAGGGTTAACCATCTGTTCCAGGTTGGTAGCCATAATGGGTGGTAGAATTTGGGTAGAATCGGAAGTAGGCAAAGGGAGCACATTTCATTTTCATATCCGATTAAGTATCGCCAATGAGGAATTAGCTGAAGTAATACCTATAAAAATTGGCCAGTTGTGCGGAACAAGGGTTTTGGTCGTTGATGATAACGCCACCAACAGGAGAATTTTAGAGGAGATGTTGTCTGGGTGGGACGTAAAGCCCACGATGGTAAATAACGGTTTTGCCGCACTTGATGCCCTGAGGCGGGCCAAAGAAAGCAATGAGTCATTTTCCCTGGCCATTCTCGATTTACTTATGCCTCAAATGGACGGATTCGAACTAGCCCAAAAAATCAAGGACAATCCGGATCATCGAGACATCAAAATTATTCTTCTGACCTCAGCCGTTCGAAAAGCGGACACCGGGTTATATAAGGAATTGGGCATATCAGCCTATCTGACAAAACCGGTAAGGCATTCGGACTTGTTGGATGCTATATTGACAGTATTAGGTGACCCAATCCCTGATTCTGATCAAAAATCAAAGGTGGTACGTCCTTCTTTGAACGAAACTCGGATGAAGCTGAATATTCTTTTGGCGGAGGACAATCTAATCAATCAAAGGTTAGCTCAGGCCATTTTGGAGAGTCGAGGTCATCATGTTTCCATCGTCAATAATGGAGCGGAAGCCCTGGGCGCGTTGGATACAAACCATTATGATCTGGTGCTGATGGATGTTCAGATGCCGGTGCTGGATGGGATTGCCGCCACAGAAAAAATTAGGGAAAAAGAGAAGCTGACCAGAGGGCATATCCTCATTATCGCCATGACTGCATTTGCGATGAAAGGTGACCAAGAACGCTGTTTGGCGTCGGGCATGGACGGCTACATTACGAAGCCGCTAAATATCGGGGAGACCATAAAATACATCGAGTCCTTAGCTCATTGGCCTAAGAAAGCCGAAAAGGTCGAAGATAATCTGGGATCAAACCTAGTTTTCGATAGGAAATCGTTTATGGAACGTTGTGATAACAACCTGGAGTTGGCCACCGAACTGATAAAAGATTTCTCTGCTGACCACTCCATATATCTAAATGACATTTACAAAGCAATTCAATCCAATGATCCCGAAAAGCTGCGTCACGCCGCTCATTTCCTGAAAGGGACTCTAATGAACTTTTCGGCTCAAAGAACGATTAAACTAGCTTTAGAGTTGGAACTCATGGGCAATAATCCGGAGATGAGCAAATTAAATGAACTTGTTAACCAATTAGCCAATGAAGTTGAACTTCTTGTCACCGAATTGAAGGAAGTTGTCTCATAGATAACTATGGACAACCCGCCTAGGACAACTCACCGACTATAGGGTCAGCCTGATCAAGGATCGGGGCAGGGGTTTAAGGCGGGTGAAGATGATATACGCGGCCAGGTCGAAGAGAAGGGTGACCCGGTCGGCTAAATGCGAGTCGGAGGTGGCCGCGACAGCGTCCTTTTGGCCGGCAATCTCGTCGTCGGGAGCTTTTACAGCCATGGCCGTGTGATCGATCCCCAGCCGGGCCAACTTCTCTTGGGTCATGGCGGCCAGGACACCGCTGTGGGAGATGGGGGCGTCAAAGTAGGCCAAGGTGTCATCCGGCTGGAGAGAATGAATGACCTCAGCCAGGAGGGAGACAGCCTGTTCCGTCACCGGGGTCAAGGTGTGTCCGCCCCGGACCCCGGCAATGTCTCTGATTAGACCATCGTCAGCCCAAATCAAGGTGACCCCGGTTAGGGCGCTCTCCAGGGTGATCACCACGTTGTGGCCATCAACGGCTAATGTCTGGCCCTTGATCCGGTCCGGCGGCAACAGCTTCCTTTTCCTGGCTTCGGCTTCAGTCGGATCATATACACCCCGGTGCAGAATGTGCCGGTCCGCCGCGTCAAGATTGTATCTATTCCCCACCAGGGTCAGGGAGGCGGTCCGGGGATACCCATGGGCCAGGAGGTACCGGAAATCCTCGGCCGCATGCAGCAATACCGTCTCCGCCCGAGGGATATCCCGGATATTCATTAGAGTCCCAATTGATCGCTGATTTCCTTCATGGCCTCGATGGACAACGCGGCGAAGTCGTCTACGGAGAAACCCAACTGCTCGCACAAGCGAATGTGGTCCCGGTTTACCCCCTGGGCGAAGTGTTTTTCCTTCATTCGTTTGGTGACGGATTTGGGTTTGACCGAGGCCAGTTTCTTGTCGGGATAAACCAACGCCGTGGCCGCCACCAAACCGGTGATGGTTTCGGCGCAGGTAATGGCCAGGTCGATGGCCGACGTTCTGGTCAGGCCCAGGTTTTCAGCATTGTGGGCTCGGATGGCCGACTTAATCTCTTCGGACACGGGGTCTTCCAGGGCATCGAGGATGGCTGTCGTGATCAACCCATGGTTGGCCATGTCGTCCTTGGTTTCATTGTAGTCTAAATCATGAAGCAAGCCGGCCAGCCCCCAGGTGTCCACATCGTGGCCCAACTTGCCGGCCAGGTGCCGCATAATGACTTCTGTGGCCAAGGAATGCTTGACCAGCATGTCGCTTTTCAGGTGGTCTTGGATCAGTTGAAAGGCCTGTTCGCGGGTAAACGCCATTGGTCCTCACTCCTGTTCGGGTCACGAGTTGCGTGTTGCGGGTTGCAAGTTGCGGGTTTCGGGTTGCAAGTTGTGGGTCAATACCATTAAGTTAAAAGTGCTGCGTATATTGGAAACATTGACCCAGGGTGGCGCTTCGCTGACCCTGGGCTAGATTGTTTTTCCCCTTCGGGGAAAACTGCTATTCGAAACCTGATTATCCGTCTTAAAGGTCCATTGCCGGGGCCAAGAACACCTTAGGTTGGGCCACAATCCTAATACCCCGTAGGGGTTACCCATTATAGCCCAGGGTCAGCGAAGCGCCACCCTGGGTATATGTATCCAAATATGTGCCGCCCTTAAGTCAATAACCCGAAACCCGCAACCCGCAACTCGAAACCCGCAACCCGTGACCGGCAACCTGAGGTTACGCCGCCTTGCGGGTCATTTTTTTCAATCGGTTGATTCTGCGCCGAATGATATCGGATGCCTTTCGGTTCTTTTCTTGACTCGCTTCGACCTTTTTGTCTTTGAGCGCGAGAATCTTCTTCTTTAGCTCCCGCACCGAGGTGGTCGCAGTCTTCTTGACTTCCAATGGAATGCCCTTGACTGTCTTGATGGCCACTATCAGCTCTTCTTTGTCCATGCCGTGAACCCCCACGATCTCACCCAAACTTAGGGCCAACTCGCGTAGTTCCTTTGCCGTCATCTTCTCGAGGGGTTTTTCCTTTTGGATTTTCTTCTTTTCCTTACTCATGGTATCTCCTTGTAGGTATCTAAAATAATTAAGAACCAGGACTGAAAGGCCCAGTCTTCCGACCATTGGCGACAAAAACAATTACTATAGCTCATAATCCTGGCATTATCAAGATATTTCACGTTGGCTTTTGGGTGTCGATCTGGGCTTTCTGAAGTTTGCCGCTGAAATCGCGGTAAATTACCTTCCATTTAGTATAATGATCAAGCGCTCCGCCGCGGCCTCCCGCCTCCCGCGGACCCAGACCGGTGGCTTTGGTGCCGCCAAAGGGAAGATGGATCTCAGCCCCGATGGTGGAGGCATTGATGTAGACCAGCCCTGTGTCCAGGTCCCTCTCGGCGGTGGCCGCGGCGTTGACATCGCGGGTGTAAATGGCTGAGGATAAGCCATAACGGACTCCGTTGACCACCTCAATGGCCTGCCCCAAATCCTTAACTTTGATGACGGAGACCACCGGCCCGAAAATCTCCTCCTGGGCGATGGTCATTCGGGGCTGGACATCGACAAATATGGTTGGGGTATAAAAATATCCATAGGCACAAGCCCCTTCCCGACAGATCTTCCCGCCCAGAGCCAGGGTGGCGCCTTCATTGATGCCCTCTTGAACGTGTCGGCTGACTTTCTCCAACTGATCCCGGTGAGCCAGAGGACCGACATCCGTGGCCGGTAACAATCCGTCACCCAGGACCAGAGCGGCCGCTTTGGCTTTAAACGCCTTGACGAATTGGTCATGAATCCCAGCCTGGACGACAACCCGGCTGGCCGCCGTGCATCGCTGACCCGTGGTCCCAAATCCACCCCAGACAGCGCCTTCCACGGCCAGGTCCAGGTCGGCGTCATTCAAGACGATGATGGCGTTTTTCCCGCCCATTTCCGTGGCCACTTCTTTGTGGTTGCGGCCGAGACTGGCCTCGATCTGGGATCCTACCGCCCAGGATCCGGTGAAGGATACGGCATCAACTTCGGGGTGGTCGACTAACGGCGTCCCCACTTCCGGGCCTGTGCCGTGGACCAGGTTAAGCACTCCCGCGGGTAATCCCGCCTCGATCAGCACCCGAACGAATTCTGTGGCGCAGACACCGGTATAGCTGGATGGTTTGAACACCACGGTATTACCACAGACCAGGGCCGCACAAATTTTCCAGGCGGGAATGGCGATGGGGAAGTTCCATGGGGTGATCAGACCGAATACCCCCTTGGGCACCCGGATGGATTTCATGTCTTTGTCCCGGAGTTCCGAATGGACCGTTTCACCCGACAACCTCCGCCCTTCACCGGCCATATAATACGCCATATCGATGGCTTCCTGCGCGTCGCCGAGACCTTCGCTCAAGACCTTGCCCATCTCCATGGTCACCAGCCGGCCCAGACGGTTTTTTTCCAGTTTGAACACCTCGGCGGCGGCGTACAGGATTTCACCCCGGATGGGCGCGGGAGTCAATCGCCACCGGTCAAAGGCGCTTCGGGCGGCCGTCACTGCCCGGTTCACATCTTCAGCGGAAGATCGGGGAATGGTCCCGATTACTTCGTCAGTTCGGGCGGGATTGAGGCTGTCCAGGGTTTGGCCTGTAACTGCCGGAACCCATTGGCCGTTGATATGGTTCAGATAAGAATCAGGCATGGGTTATCCCTCCTGAGCGTCGGGGTCACTGGCTGGCTTCGGAGCAGTTGGGTTGGTTGTGGGTTTTAGCGTGCTATGAACCTGGGTGCCGCCAGGGACATATCCTGGTTCTATCGTCATTTTGACAGGCCTGGCCTGGGATATCTCTTCTCGGGATGTGGCCGAGTTCGGACGGTAGGCGGCGGCGCTTTGCGACATATTCAAGAAAGCACTAAACATCTCGATGGGCAAGGGGAAAATGGTGGTGGAATTATTCTCCACGGCGATTTCACGCAAAGTCTGGAGATAGCGAAGTTGCAGGGCAATGGGATGAACTTCGATGATTGCGGCTGCCTCGACCAATTTGGTGGCCGCCTGGAATTCGCCCTCGGAGTTGATAATTTTGGCCCGGCGTTCCCGCTCGGCTTCCGCCTGCTTGGCCATGGCCCGCTGCATATCCTGAGGCAGGTCGATATGTTTCACCTCCACCGTGGTCACTTTAATTCCCCAGGGATCAGTGTGTTTGTCGAGTATTTCCTGCAGTTCCGTATTGATTTTTTCCCGTTCGGATAAAAGTTTGTCCATTTCCGCCTGGCCGCAAACGCTTCTTAGAGTCGTCTGGGCTAACTGGGAAGTGGCGAAAAGAAAGTTTTCCACCTGGACGATGGCCTTGGTCGGGTTCATCACCCGGAAGTAGATGACTGCACTGACTTTCATGGAGACGTTGTCCCGGGTGATCACGTCCTGGGGTGGGACGTCCATGGCCACCAGTCGCAGGCTGACCTTGACCATCCGGTCAATCACCGGGATCAGAATAATCAGCCCCGGTCCT
>JADFXK010000089.1 GCA_015233625.1 Deltaproteobacteria bacterium
CAATTCCAGGATAGATCGGGAAACGCCGCGAATAAGGGGCGGAAAAATTTAATCGCTGCTTGGAATTGGGGGATGAAGTACATGAAGCCTCCCCTGCCAGGACCTAATCCTCGCTATGTTGAACGTTTTCCTGAAATCCGGCACACCCGGTATATACCTCCAGAATCTGACTTTTGGAAGGTATACGACGTGGCCGGGGGACAAGATAGGATAATGCTCTTAACCTATCTCCACACGGCTGCTAGAAAGTCAGAAGTATTCCGGCTCAGATGGGAAGATGTGGACTTCAGCGGTCAGATGGTGCGGATATTCACAAGAAAACGTTTGCACGGCAGTTGGGAAGCTGATTGGCTGCCCATGACTGAAGAACTCTTTGATGTCCTACTGACTCATCGCCAGACATCAAATAACGAATGGGTGTTCTCGGACCCGGAGACTGGAGAAGCTTATAAATGCCGAAGGACCTGGATGAATTCCCTGTGTAAAAGAGCAGGGGTAAAACCATTCGGCGTTCACGCCATCAGACATCTCACAGCAAGCATACTGGCCCAAAATGGAATACCGATGGTTGTGATCCAGGCGATCCTGCGGCACCATAACCTTTCTACCACCGAGAGGTATCTGCATAGGATAACAGATTTTAGACCGGCTTTGAAAGTTCTTTCAAGGACAAAAACGAAAATCCCGTCTGGGGTGTCGCTACCATCCCAGGCGGAAACGGTATTGCGGATCGTGAAATAGTATTTTACCCGAAACAAAAAAGCCGTCTGAAAAGCCGTCAGACCTTTAGCGAAGTTTGTAACTAGTGGTAGTCCCAACGGGAATCGAACCCGTGTCTACGGCGTGAGAGGCCGTTATCCTAACCGCTAGACGATGGGACCAGGGTGAGGCGGAAGTTTGGCTGGGTTTTATATGGATGTGAGGGCCTAAAAAAGTTCCCCCTTGTTAAAAAGAAATTATTTATAGACCACGGACGAATCGATGTCAAGAAGTTTTTCTGGGCACCCAGGGTGGACGCACGATTTTTTTTGAAAGGCGATATCATAATAACCTGAGTTCGATGAGTTTTATTAATTGGGCTGCAGAAATGTATCCGCATATGGCGCAGATGAACGCAGATGGATGAAACCCACAGGCACAGGCAATCATTTGTCTTTTGTTATCTGGGCGAGCCAACATAGATATTGCCTATCCGGCATGTGATCATCCTTGATTTTTGACTGGGGCAATGATTGAATAGGTCGGCTTGAACACCGGGATTCAGGTTTGGCCAAGATATTGCCTTAACTCTGGAGGGTAACCTGATGGACTATATTGACTGGCTAAATAATAATTGTAAAGGGAAAGTGGTCGGTGCTGAACAGGCCATGTCCAAGATAAAGAAGGGCAGCAGGGTGTTTATAGGGACAGGCTGCGGCGAGCCCCAGCACCTCATAAGGGCCATGGTGGACGATCCCAGCCTGCAGGACATCATGATTTACCAGATGCTGTCATTGACCCTGGCCGAATACGTCAACGACGCCGCTTTCCTCAGCCGTTTTTCGCTCAAGCTCTTCTTTATCAGCTTTGCTATGCGTAAGGCGGCTTTTGAGGGTAAGATAGATTACGTTCCTGCCTACCTTTCTCAAATCCCTGAGCTGTTTGCCAACAAAACCATCGGCCTGGATGTGGCTCTCGTTCAGGTCAGTCCACCGGACCAGTTCGGCTATTGCAGTCTGGGAGTCTCGGTGGACATCACCAGGTCCGGCATGGAAAATTCCAGGCTGGTCATCGCCCAGGTTAATCCGGGGATGCCACGGACAATGGGGGGCAGCTTCGTTCACGTCGATGAAATCGATTATCTGGTCGTTCATGAAGAACCCCTGCTAGAAGCTCTGACCAGAATTGCGGATAACGAAATCGTTCAGCGGATCGGCCATTACGTTTCACAACTGGTCAACGACGGGGCGACCCTCCAGATCGGGTTTGGCCAACTTCCCCACGCGATTCTCAAATTTCTGGATCACAAGAAAGACCTGGGCATCCATACTCAGGTGATCACGGATGGCTTTTTGCCGCTCTTTGAGAAGAGAGTCATCACCAACAAAAAAAAGTCCATGCTGCCCGGCCGAGTGGTCGCGTCCCTGTGCATGGGATCTCGACAACTCTACGACTACATTGACAATAATCCGATGTTCTGCTTCCTGGGGTCCGAAATCGTGAGCGACCCGACCAACATTGCCCGGAATGACAATCTAATTTCCATAAGTTCCGCGCTGGAAGTTGACCTCACCGGGCAGGTGTGCTCCGACTCCATTGGATACCTGTTCTACAGCGGGATAGGAGATCAGGTTGACTTTCTCCGGGGGAGCGCCATGTCTAAAGGTGGGTTTTCCATCATCGCCTTGCCTTCAACCGCGCAGAATGAAAAAATGTCGCGCATCGTGGCTAACCTCAGTGAGGGAGCCGGTGTAGCCACCACGCGGGGTGATGTCAATTTCGTGGTCACCGAATACGGCATCGCCGAGCTCAAGGGGAAAAGCATTTATCAGCGGGTCATGGAACTGGCCCAAATCGCTCACCCCAAATTTCGGGAGGGGTTGATCGATGAAGCCAAAAAACACCACTATATCTTTTCGGACCAGCTCCCGCCCCACCGGGAAGACCTTCTCTTTCTGGAAGGCTATAAAAAGACGGTTCAACTCAGAAACGGGAAGAGTATCGAGTTTCGCCCCTTGTTACCTTCGGATGAGTTTGCCTTTCGGAATTTCTTTTATTCGCTCCAGGCTGAAACCATTTACTACCGGTTCTTCTACCATCGCCGGCTTTTTCCGCACAAAGCCATCCAGGAGGAATGGGCCAGCGTGGATTACCGCAAGAATATGTCCATTATCGGTCTCACGTCCCGGGGCGGACACCAGGAAATCATGGCCATTGGCTCGTACGCCCAGGCTGAAAACGACAGCGCCGAGATCGGCCTGATGGTCTCGGAGGATTTTCAGGGCCAGGGCGTCGGTTCTCATCTCCTGGAAGTCTTAGAAAAGATCGCCAGGGAGAACGATTACAAGGCATTTCTTGCCCACGTCCTGAAGGGGAATGGCGGCATGATTCACGTCTTCAAAAAACGATATCCCAATCTAACGATAGAACCATGGGACAATGAGGTGGCCATTCAGATGGATTTTGAGGAGAAGGATTTGCCGCAGTAATTCGCCCCACCAGGTCGGCCGGCCACACCGGACTGCAGCGGTCGGCCTGATGGAGTTTTCGTCAGATTGGTTCAAAAATGGGCGTATTTTCACCCGAATTCCGGGAAGAGCCGCCTCAGGTCCGCTTCCCGATGGAAAAGGCCTGCCCGAGACACGGTCCAACACCGTAATATGAGCTGATTCCGGGAGCATACACTATCGGCTTGACTGTTCCCATATCGGGCAGCCCTTGCTCATTCAGCACGGTTTCATCGGCCTTGACATCCACGATCTCCCCGATGAACTGGGTATGGAGCCCGATTTCAAAAGAGTGGAGTAATCGGCACTCCACAATCATGGGGAACTCCTGCACGTAAGGCGCATCGACTAAATCGCTCTTGGCTGGGGTCAGCCCGGTAACGGCGAACTTGTCCGTATTTTTGCCGGAGACCATGCCGAAATAGTCGGCCTCTTTGACATATGCCTCAGACGGCACGCTTATGGTAAAGGCCTGGCGCGCCATGATGTTGCCGTAGGAATAGGTGGCTTTCCGTAGGGCCACGGCCACGCAGGGTGGCTGGGAACAACAGATGCTGCTCCAGGCGGCCGTCATCACGTTAGGTTTGCCCTCCTGATCATACGTTCCGATGACCCAGGCCGGTGTCGGGTAGACCAGGGTCTTTGCGCCCATGGATTTCTTCATCAGGTACCTCCTTCGGCGATATTTTGCGCCGGCTGTTGGAAAGGGATTCAAGGGTTATTGTCGGCCAGACTCCGGCCTTAATCCTGTATAGCCTATTATGACTAAACAGGCAAGTAAGTACGGCCGGCACGCCCCAGGGAAAGGTGAGGCTGAACCCTCTGGCCGAGAATCGGAAAACCAAACGTAACCCTGGCTAAAGACCACTTCCGGCTTCCTATCCGTCAATTCGCCTGGCCAATCTGGCGCCCATTTCAAACGCTTTTTGGCAATCCTTCGGAAATACGTCTTGGCGTCTCTGGGCCTTTTTCTCCGGGTCAAATTTGTCCGCCACCACCTTTGAATAATCGTCAAACTGGTAAGTGTCGAAGCTGAGGATAGACTCCGTCGCTCCAAATACCAGCCCCATGAACCTTTCATTGAGACCGATGTGTTTATCAAGACTGTAATCCTTCATCGATTCCTCTGTTACGTTCATCGTATAGATAAAGCCGGTCCGGATTTTCCTGGGAAAAAGCGATCCTGGGGGATCGGTATAGATCAAATAGGGAAACATCAACCGTTCCATGAATGATCTCATCTCTCCAGAGACAGTGGCAAAATAGATCGGTGAGCCCAGGATGACGGCATCGGCTTCAGCCACCCGGCCGAGGACCGGCGTCAGTTCGTCCTCCACCGCACACCGGCCGTAACTCTTGCCGCCTTTTGTCTTGCAGGCAAAACAGCTCCGGCATCCTTTGTAGTCCAGGTTATACAGATGAACGAGCTCAGTTTCCGCTCCTTGGGCCGAAGCTCCGGCCAGAGCATGTTCCAGCAGTGTTGCCGTATTCCATTTTTTTCTGGGGCTGCCGTTAAACGCGATGACTCTCATATATTCCATCTCCTGTATCCTGTGGCGCCGGGTCACTCTAAGTCTGGCCGGGAATTGGGTGGCTGGAGATGAACACTTACCCTCGCAGCCGGTCCCTACTCCCGGCTTGCCCGCCGATAGGTTACAAAATCCCCAGTTCTTTCCCCAGATCCTTGTGGGCTTTGGGGAAATCCGGTTGGAAATTCTGATAGGGCGTGACCGGATAGCGGACCCCCATGGCTTTTCCGACTTCCTTCAGGCCGCGGACCAGGTCCGACAGGAATTTCCCCGGAAGGGCGAAAACCACTTCGTCATCTTGGGTGCCGGCAAAAATGCGCTCACCATGGCCGGGAATGACCACCCGGGGGCATTGGGTCTTAAACGGGGCAATCAGATACTCGTCGCACTCCACCTTGCCGCCGAAGTGCCCCGTAACCCGCTCTCCGCACAGGTATGACCAGGCTTGAGACAGCCTCATCACCTGGGCGGGATTGCCATAGATGATGATCGTGTCCGGATCAAAAGTAGCTTTCTCCAGTGGGGCCAGGAGAATCCCTTCGATTTCCCCGTTGTCAAACCGGCACATGGAGGAGGTCTCCAAGTTGGCCAGATCGTCGCGACTGGAGAAGTTAATCTCGCAGAACAACCGGGCCAGGGACTTCGGCTGATCCGTAGAGTCACTAAAACCGAAGACGATAGCGGCCGGGACGCACACCACATCCTCTTTGGCCAGCCCGACGGTCCAGCCGTAATTTCGGGCCATCGTCAGACCCTGGCAAATGGCGATCCTTTTCCCCATGGCCTGGAACGGCCGGCGAGTTTTTTCAGGAAAGTCCGCGTTGTCTTTTAAGAACTTGACTGCGACCGGGAAAGTCTTCAGTCTCAGGTCATCGCGGATAAATTTGGCGGCCTCCAGGTAGTTTGTCTCGGCCATTTTACTGCCCCCTTATGTGTGGTTAATCGATTTGTTGTGCTTGATCTTTCGACCAAATGGACAGACCTTGATACATATTCCGCATATGGGCACCCCAATATCCGGCATTTTGGCGAATTCACCGGTAAGTTTTTCAACGCATCGCCGAAAATGTAGGGCTTCATTTCGGCTTTGGTAATGACTTTCAGTGCTAACCCCCTTAATGGCCCCCACCGGACAGGCCTCCTGGCAATTATGGCACTGGCCGCAGCGGTTCTTAACCGGACCGTCGCATTCCAGAGGAGCATTGGTCAGGACGGTGACCAGCCGCACCCGGGAACCGTACTTGGGCGTGATCAACAGCAGGTTCTTGCCCTGCCAGCCCAGACCGGCCAACCGGGCCACGGCTTTGTGGCTGATGGCTGCATACCAGTTTTCTCGGTCTAGAGTCTGGGAGGCTGGAATGGGCTGGCTCAAGTAGCCGTCAATTTGAAGCTTCCTTGATGTCTTGAACGCGATTTCATCCAAGAGCCGATTTACCGTTGGACATATGGCGGCGTAAACCGGGGTTGGTTGATCGGAAATCATCTCAAAGACTGAGACCGGAAGTTGTACCGCGATGGATACGGCTCTGGTAAAGGGGGCAAGAAGATCAACGGGATTGGTTTTAATTCCGGCTAAAGCCGCCACGTCGGCAATCCCTACTAAATCAGCCCCCCAGGCGGTGATGGTGCTCTTCATCTGATTGGTGTAGTCCATGGCCTCCATTCCTCCAATTGAGTTCAAGCAGCCGGGTTTTCTTCATAATTCATCCCCGTCAAGCACTGCACAAACAGGGTTACCAATACAGCTAAAGACTCAAAATCGATCAATTGAGTCGCATTGCGATCGAACAACAGGGTAGCCCGGGCAGGAAATTCATCGTCTCGGTCATAGAAAATAAGCTGTAGTAAAATGTGCGGAAGCAAATCAAAGGTTATGCTGATCGAACCCAGTCCAGCGACCCCACCTTGATGGCCGCCGATAGCCGCCGCGACCGATAACAATTCTGGAACGCGACCTCGAAAGCGCTTAATGATGGGAAGTTCTAAGGCGCTCGCGGAATAACTACTTTGCGTGAACAAAGGCCCGGCCAGCTCTGAAAAAGTTACAAATTGTCCGGACTGTCGGCTGCGGTTGGCTTTTAAAATGTAATGAATCAATGCACTTCCAGTAGCATGTAAGACTTTTTGGCCATCAGATCTCCGGACACCATCATTAGATACCAGATAGTTGACGCCCAAAAACGAGACCTCGGCCTCCCCCGCATCGTTCAGTCGAAGATTTAGATGTTCTGCCGAGGTAGCAATATCCACAGCTACCAGATGCGAGAGAAGATCTTCATAAATCCGCTTGTGGCCACCAATGGCTAGGGATTCTTTCAAAATATGATCCTCCTTCGTTTGTACTCAGGGGTACCTGAACACATCAAATTCAGCGTTAGTAGCTGCTTGATCTGGCCAGGGCCAACATCCCTTTCACATACCCGGGTGATCGTGGCCAGGGGTCTTCTTCGTTTCATTGGTGTAGTCCATGGCCTCCATTCCTCCAGTTATATGCTTGACACGGCTAAAATTGACGTTTCCGAGAGCACCTGTTGCGCTTGCTTTACCGGTTATTCGTTGAAGACAACGAGCAACGAGCAACCAGGAACGAGCAACGAGGAACTAGATCCTTTTGGCTGGACTAAGGCCGACATAACGGATTTCCTTGTTTGGATTTCGCCTGGCCCGGACCTCGGCCGGCGACCCGGCTACGACATAGATCGGCTCTATTCGGTCTTTTAAGGGCCGGAATACCTCTTTCATAAAGTTGGCCTTTCGTTCTCGGAAGCCGGGCTGGATGTCTTGTCCGGCCGGGCAAACCGCCATGCAGCACCCGCACTTGAAGTCCATCTTGTACATCAGGGACTGCCACATGGAGGCAGTTTCGCGGTCACGAAACCGGGCGCGGTAGGCACTGAGATCAGCCGAGGAGATCATGGCGTCTATCCAGTCCAGGAAGCCAATTGAATTGTCTCGGTAACTGTGGGTCATGCAGGCCATAAAATCGAACGGCTTATCCCGGCTGATGGCCCCGACCGGACAAACCGCGACGCAGAGTCGGCAGTCCGAGCATGGATTTTGGGCCAGGGGCTGATCATACTGGTCCAGCTCGGCATCGATCAGGATGGAATTCAGCTCAACACAACTGCCGCACTTCGGATGAAGGACCAGGCGGTTTATGCCCATATGACCGCGACCCGCGGCCACGGCCACCAGTTTATGGCTCACGTCCCATATTTTCCCTGGGTATTTGTTCATATCCATGGGGAAGGCGCCGGTCATGGCCACGCCCCGGATGCCCAGTTGGTTTAGCCGGCGGAGAATGGTTCTGGATATCCCGGCCAGGTCATCGCTGGACCGGTAGAATTCCTCGGTTGACAGGTACCGGGCGGGGCTCTGGATATTCTCGCGGTTCAAATTCTGGATGACTGAGATAATGGTCCGCGTCCTGGGGTAGACGCGCAGGATGTCGGTCCGCTCCATGGCCAGGGATTCTCGATCGATGTCCACAAAACCGACATCATAGGCACCCGCCTCCAGGCAGATGCGCCGAATATTCTCAGCCGAGATCAGGTTGGCCCCTGTATCGAAAAATGGACTGCTGCGATCTTGGCGATTACCCGCATTGATCAAAGCCGGACCGGCCTGGTCCAAACCTTGTGGTAATGGTTCCGATGTCATTGTGATCTCCTCCGGTTCATCGACCTTCCGCCATATTGCCCCGTAAAGTCATGCACGTGCTGCTCGCCCTGGCGACAAGCCGTTCCTTGCTGTCAAACACATCACACATGACCAGACCGACGGTCTTACCGCCACTGGCCACGCTGCCCTCAGCTCGAAGCTTTCCCCTCCAGAACGGTTTGAGGAAATTGATCTTGAGTTCCAAGGTGGTAAAGCTCTCCCCGTCGTTCAGCGTACTGGCGTAAGCCATGCCCATGGCCGCGTCACTGATGTCACACAGGACGCCGCCGTGCAGGGTTCCCATGGGGTTGGCATGACGCTCAGTCGCTTCGAACTCGACGGTCGCCTGCCCGGAACCAATGGAGCTGATGGTAAACCCGATCAGTTCGGCAATGGGTGCCGGTGGGATAGAACCATTCAGGAACATCTGAATTTGGTCTTGTAGGTTAAGGCTGGATCTGGCATTCATGGGCATGACCTCCTGGTTTTATTCGTCTTACTTCTCACCCTCGGTTTCATTCTGTCGTTTGATACACTGATCCCGCCAATCAAGTGTATCTGCACCTATTTGTCCAAAAAAAACCGGCACTACCCCCTCAGCGGGTTAAGGCCACGATCTCCCGCAACTCTTTTACAAAACTAATCAACCGCTCTTGGCCAAGTCCGTTTTCGACATGCTCCTGAACCATTTCCCACAGAGGGATGGCTTTGACCAAGGCCTCAAGACCGGCCTCCGTAAGAGCCACCTGACGCTCTCGGCGGTCTAAGCCCGGTTCGATCCGGATATAGCCTTTCTTTTCGAGAATGGTCAGATTCCTGGTCAGGGTAGTCCGTTCCGTCACAGTCAAGTCCGCCAGCTTGGTGATGGTCAAGGGGCCAAGCATTTTGGTGGTCATGAGCACGGAAAACTGGGTATTCTTGAGTCCGCTTGGGCGCAGGAAATCATCGTACAGCCGGGTGATGGAACGGGCGGCCCGACGCAGATTATAGCAGGCGCAACTCCGGGCGATCTCCCGGCATCTGGCATCATTTAATGTTTTGGGTGTCTCTGCCATAAAGTTTGAGTCCTGCAAGAATCTTTAATGACGCGGTGGGCCGTACCATGCCGGTTTAAGGGCGGAGAGGAGGTCAAAGGGTTTACATCCGCCCGCTATTAAGAGGCTCCGACCAGGATAACCGCACCATGACGAGTGGATGCAAGATAAGTGTATACACACCTATTCGGGGCAAGTCAAGTAAAATTATCGATAGGCGGGATAAGGAGGCAAATTTATTCGTTTTTTTGATAAAATAGCCGGCCCAGGCGCGTTGAAATAATGTAGGGCTCTTCTTCCGCTTTGGAAAATCACGGAGCCGTTTGCCCAAAGTCCAATGGTTGGGGAATTAGCAGGTATCCCTCCCGCCATCTGAACTGACCGGACATTTAAGAAACGCCATTATTGCGGGCGCTGAGGTCGGTTTGCAGTTCCTTCCGTATCCCCAATGACTTTAGACAAGATTTTGTCGGTAATCTTCCAGCCCCTGCCTTGCAGCCCAAATTCGTCAGGGTAGTAGAATTTCAACCACTCTGATATCTTTTGCCGTAACTCATCCACGATTATATATCGTTCTTTCAAAAACATTAAACGACGAATTCTATCCACAAGCAAGCTGTCAATTTCAAACTGAGTGACGATATTCTCAGGAATGGGTTGGGCTAAGGCAGGGTCCGGAATACGAGGTCTTACCCTTTTCACTGCCACGTCGAGCAGCAACTTTGTCCTACCAAAGACATCCTCTCGTAGCGGTATCACTTCATTTTTTAATCTAACCCAATCTTTGAAATAGCTAATACCTACGAATGTGGCAATTCCGATAGTAAGACTAAGGAAAATTTGAGTCAAGAAATAGGCTTCCTCAAGATATATCTTTATTCTAGTATGATCCGGTTTGTATTCCCAGCCTAAGGTGGAAGACACCCAACGTCTGATGCCTGGCAATATCTCCACGCCCAGAGTGTATCCCAAAGCGGGTATGCAAAAAATCAGAACTAACATTAACCCGATACGAGTAATCGGGTTCAAAAAGAAGTCCCTTAGTTTCTGTCCAAGGGTACGATTTTGGAACCGATTTGGGTCTATAGCAGGTAAACTGGTCGAATAATCCATTATCATTCCAACAAGTTTACCTAAAATCAAAATAGTTACGGCCGCGATTGAGGCGTGAAAGAAAAAAACGGCAAGCGAACTCCCCATCCCTTCTTTTCCTTTCTATGAAAGCCGGGCTATTAATACGGAGAGGAACAGCACCAAAGCAAACAGCTATTCCAGCATTTTCGAGTATGCCGGCCAGCAGGAACAAGTACATTTAAAAGCGTCAATTATCCCCGTTCAAAGAATATAACAGGATAACGAATCAGGCCGTCCGGCCCATCAGAAGGCGTTTAGCCAATTGGTTAGAAAATATTTTATACTCCTTTTTTCCGCCGTCCCAAGATTTTAACAACAACCTTTTGTTTGCCAGGGATTCGCAAATAGGCTCGTCCTCAAGTGGATTACCTCCATATGAGGCGGTCCCGTCACAGCGTATGGTTCCGTCATGATCTACCCCGAGCCTGGCATAGTGGATCAATATCTCTTTGGCGCGCTTATTCAGAGGTTGAATCGCCCGATCATAATGGGATGCGGCCGTGGCCATAAATTTGTCCAGCGCTTCAGGGCTGATTTGAATAGGGCCGCGGTCCGTAAAAACACCGTCGTAGGTCCAGTAAATAGCGTCACACAGCAGTTGCAGTAAGAAAGGGCACGGGCCAGCCTCCCGGAAAATAGGCTCGTGCCAACATTCCGGGACATTCTTTCTGCTAAGCCAGGCCGAAAAGTCTTCTTCAGGGACGGGGGGTATATTGACTACCTTAAATGTATTGAAAAAAGAAGACAACAATTCGGACTCATCCTGCCCAGTCTGTCGAAGCCGCAAATCGCATATCCGGCTAATAGTCCGAAATGAAAAACAAATCAAGGTAAGATCTTTATTGTTGTAGGCAGCCCGTAAGGCGTTAAGCCCCTTGGCCGTGAACAATTCAGTCGTCATGGCCGCGTCAAACTCATCAATGGCCAGAACTATGGGCTGAGAATCCGCCGCCCTGGATAAAGCCATAAAAACTTCCGACTCATCCTTAGGGTCATTGATTGTCAGATCTAGCCCTTGCTCCTTCAGGATGTTGACAAATCTTTGCGGGCCCATGTTGATGTCTTTTTGGAGGTCGACACAAATCCAACTCCTGTCTTCTCCAAAGTCAAATTTTCCCCGCTCTTTTTCATCTCGCAGAAAATTGTTCAGGGTTGTCTTGCCCATACGTCGGACCCCGACAACGCTGACGTTGTTACCCTGGGCCACCGCAGAGAGAATCTCCTGGAGCGTCCATTCACCAGTCATCAAATCCTCACCCGGGCTTAAGGGGCGGCCGGCTATGAATTCGTTCTTGTCTAATTTCATAATGCCTCTCGAGCCACTTTAGACGGTTGATAGTATCTGGCGATATACGCCTGGACCAAAGGAATACGGAAGAGGTATCCGTCTTCTTCTTGATTTAAGACTCCGGTTTGGACTAACCGGGCCAAGGCTTCCGAGACCTGATCTCGATTAATCATGTTCATGGTCGCGTCCCGGACAGCCAAGTGCACATCATCCAGGATCGGTTGATGTTTGGTTTCTACCAGATCAGCCATAGCCGCGGCCACGATCTGCCGGGCCGTCTTCTTCCGAATAAGATCAGGCTCATCCCTCCCCTCGCGGGAAGGGCCAGCGATGTCTCCTCGCCAAATGGAGTCCAAATGGTTTCGGCACATCATGAAAACTTCCTCCAGGTAATCAGCCAGGTCCGAGAAGGTGAGCACGGCTTTCCGTTGGGTGTTGAGGTAATCACTCAAGTTTCGCACCATTTATCAAGGGATGAGCGAGGATAAAATAGTACATTATTGTACAACGTTTTCTATTGACTTTTTATCCATTATGTGGTTTTACTATACAAAATTGTTCTATAATCACATA
>JADFXK010000008.1:0-17051 GCA_015233625.1 Deltaproteobacteria bacterium
GCCTGTTGTCGGGGTATTGGAACCATTGAGGGTCCAGATGCTGGCAGATCCGCCCGTTCCCGCCCAGAGTAGGGTTCTGGTTCCATCGGATGGGTTATAACTGTAGTTAACCGGCGCCCAACCAGCGTAAGGGCCGTATATTGTGCAGCCTGTTGTCGGGGTATTGGAACCATTGAGGGTCCAGATGCTGGCAGAGCCACTATAGGAGCCATATATTGGGCAATCTGTTGCCGGAGTATTTGAACCATTAGGGGTCCAGGCGCTTGAAGATCCGCTCGTTCCCGCCCAGAGCAGGGTTCGCGTTCCATCTGATTGGTTATAGCTGTAGTTCACCGGCGACCAGCCCGCGTAAGGGCCATATATTGTGCAGCCTGTTGTCGGAATATTTGAACTGTTGAGGGTCCAGATGCTTGTAGATCCGCCCGTTCCCGCCCAGATGAAATCGTAGTTCGTTTTGACCGGAGCGCCTCCTTGCCGATCTCGAACGGGCCAAACGGAGAAAACAGTGGCCTTACTGTAGCAGTCGTTGGCGTAGCCGTCGAGCATACCGACGAACCACGCGTAGGACGCATTGTTGGCGTACGTAGTACTCGACCAGTAGTAGATCGACTGGACGCCGACGTAGGGATGACCCGTAGGCAAGGCCGAGCTATAATTCTTATGATCAATTAAACTCCGGAACTCCTTTAGATTGGGCAACCGCCAATCTCCGGCGCGGGAGCCGTCGGACAACCCACAACTTCCGCCGGCCAATCCATTGGCGGCAGATAAAGCATCGGTCCATGTTTTGGCTCCGAAGCAATTGGCATTCTTAAGCCAGATCAGACCAGTGAGATTGTCGGTCACCGTCCCGTTGCCGTTGTCGGCAAACCGGGGGCTGCAGGCCACGCCCATACGCAGGGCACCGTCGTCTCGGGTGCCGTAGGAAGCGGTTTGGCCCGTTTTGGGGACAGGAGCGGGTGGGACAGTGGCGTTTCTTTCCGGACCTGAATAATCTAAACCACCCTCGGCTTCACCACGGACGGAAATGACCGAAGAATCAAATGCCCCACTTTGTCCACCACGAACCGGCCAGACGTAGTAGCTATCCATCGTCTTACTGGTGTCGAAGCCGGCGCCGCCGTCGTACATACCGACGCCCCACGCGCCGACCGTCTGGTTGGCGTACGTAGTACTCGACCAGTAGCCGTATGACTGGACGCCGGTAAAGGGATGTCCTGCAGGCAACGCCGGGTTATAACGGCCGCTGTCCGCCAGGCTCGCTATTTCGTTAATATTCGGCAACCGCCAATCTCCGGCGTTGGAACCGTCGGATAACCCGCAGTTTCCGCTAGCCAGGCCGTTTGAAGCAGACAGGGCGTCGGTCCAATTCTTCTGGCCGAAACAATTGGCGTTCTTCAGCCAAATGAGGCCGGTGAGATTATCGGTGACCGTGCCGTTATTGTTATCATTGAAACGAGGATCGGGCCAAGCTACGCCCTTTCGAAGAGCGCCGTCGTCTCTGGGGCCATACGAAACCGTTTGCCCGGTTCTGAGCACTCGAGCGGGAGCCTGCGGAAATCCTTGTGTATAGATAAAACCGAGAATTAGATATCTATGATTGGCATCTCCGTTTCTGGTTACCTCATTAGTGCTCGGGTAAAATGTGTATAGTACGCCGCAACTCTGAAGTTGACAGTCATGTAAACACCAGTTTGATTCATTAACCTTTAGGTCGTATGAGACTCCATCGCTATTAATATTTACATCGATAACGATAGCTACATGCCCGTCAGGAAGTGCAGTGCTCTTTGAAAAAACCATGATTGAGCCTGGCTCGGGTATATGTCCCCTTCCATAACCAAAAACATTCCATGAATCCCAAGCCATGTATGCCGAACCACCACAGGCTGGAAGTTGAGGGAATTGCCCCTTAACGTAATCTACACAGTATCCACCCGGATCACCTTGGCTACAAGTGAACGCCGCCTCGGATTTGGTGACTAGTGGACCAGAGACGAGAGCCAATAAACTGATCAGCAAGAACGACATAACCAATAAAAGACTGTCTTTTTTTGTAATCATGCATTCTCTCCTTTATTTTCGTGACATTTTCCTAAGGTATAGGATCAAAGTAATCATGGTTCAATGCTTGCGGGAATTCATCACCCTCTTGACTTTTGAACTCTGATTTCGCTGATGGGCTATGATTACACTGATTTTTTTGATTACGGATGATGCCTCCAACGTATGAGCATGGTTCGAATAATCAGTGCAATCATGGTCAATCTGCGTAATCATGGTTCAATGCTTGCGGGAATTCATCATCCTCTTGACTTTTGAACTCTGATTTCGCTGATTGGCTATGATTTCGCTGATTTTTTGATTGTGCTATGCCGATAATGAGGATACATAGCCACGACCTGCATTCAATCAGTGCAATCATAGCTAATCCGCGTAATCAGAGTTCAAACACGGGCAGATTACGGATGATGCCTCCGGTGTATAATCGTGGTTCGAATAATCTGTGCAATCATGGTCAATCCGCGTAATCATGGTTCAACGCTTGCGGGAATTCATCACCCTCTTGAACTGAAGGCTGGCGGCCCCGAAATTAATCAGCAACCCAATTTTCAGGCCGGATGCTTCCAGGTAATTGATGGCCTGGGCCAGATGCACGTCTTCCAATTGCACCATGGCCTTGATCTCGACCATGATTTGACCTTCAACGAGGAAATCCACCCGGCGGGTGCCGATGTTTTCTCCCTTGTATGGAATATTCATTTTGTGTTCCCGGCTGAAACCGATATTTAGTTTCGACATCTCAATGGCTAAGGCCCTTTGATATATTACTTCCTGAAAACCTTGGCCTAACACCCGGTGAACCTCCATGGCGCATCCAATTACCTTGCCAGTCAGTTCAGAATGGGGATATTGCTCTTTTATCATGGTGTTCGTCACTCCGGGAGTTTCTAAGTCAAATATTATCCGGCAGTCCCACACGTGGGTTTTCTGCTGTCCTCACAGTCAATCGGTTGATCATACTAATCAGAACTCAGACCGGGGCCGTGAGCGCCGTTTAATTGTCTGAACCTTGATTACGCAGATTATTTGATTAACTATGATGCCTGCCCCTCCACGGCTAACCATCTGTCTAATGCGTGGACGGCCTGCTTTTATCATAGCCCATCAGTTTATCAGCTTAATCAAGGTTCAGACAATCGCCGTATGAACAGCTCCGGCTAACCTTTTGAAGTTTGTTAGAGACATTTATAGCCATTATAATTTCAATTAATACATTAGTTCTTGGCGATGTCAAGAAATAATAAGGCGTCATGATGATTATTTTATATGGGTCTAAACTATAGGTGGGAGGCCGGGCAAACATCAGGGCCGAGGTGGATTGCTTGAGATGGTTCTGCCGACTGATTGGCTTAAGTGGAGAAGGTGAAGAAGCTTATGGCCCAGGTCGAGGAGATGAAGGCTATCCGGCGAACGTTGGGTAAGGAAAAGGCCGTGGAACTTGTCGCCGCCATGAAAGCCCAGGATATGGGGAGGATCAAGGCCATAATGGAGACATTGAAGCCGAAACAACGAAGGCAAGTGGCGAAGGCGATTAAGGCTATGTTCGGAAGGTAGGGGATGAGGTGATGACCGCGGGGGTAATGGGATTAGCCGTTGAGTTAAGGGTGCGGCAGGTACTGATATTTTCCTCATGGTGGCGCAGCGTTGACTCTCCGGGGCCTATTTTAAATTGGCCATTTGAAAAAAAATCATGTGCTTGCCCTGTCGCCCTGCCGAAATCACATTGACAACGATGAGGTAATACGCTATAATTTAAGTTGAAATAATAATCATGCGGGGCTTACACACAGGGACCTGGGATCAAATCTGGTTTTCAGATGCTCTCTCCGCTCCTTTGGGGGGCATAGAAAAAGGGCCGCTACAGCCCTATTTTGTTTCAGCAGCGCCCCACAATTTTCAATTTGCATGGTGGAGGTGAAGAACATGCCGGCAAAGACCGTGGAACATGTTAAAGGAAGCGAGTTGCCTACCGGCTTGTTGGAGAAGCTCGGCTTTTTACCTCAAGAAACGTTTAGAATTACTGTCGAGCCGGAATATGAGGATGACGGTAACGAATTTGATGTGCGCCCGTTTGCTCCTGAATTTCTTGAGGCAATGAAACGGAGCGAAGAAGACGCGAAGGCGGGACGGGTCACCAAATTCGATAACGTAGAAGATTTGTTTGCTCATTTAGATCAGATCGCCCACGAAGATGACTAATTTTCTGTCTGAAACCACCCAAGAGTTTGATAGAGATTATAGAAACATCCGTAAGAAAGTGAACTTGCAGGAAAGACTAAAGAAAAAGATGAAGGAGATTTTGACGAATCCATATCACTACAAGACGCTGCGAAATGTTTTTAAAAATAAACGTCGAGTCCATATCGGCAGTTTTGTGTTAGTCTTTGAAATCATTGAAGCCGAAAGCATGATCCGGTTTCACCAATTCAAGCACCACGATGAAGTCTACGAGTAAATCCTGCCGGTGGGGCGAAATCGCTCCTGCCTTTAACATTAAAATAATAAGTATGTTGCCTGTCTTGATCCGAAAAATATCTCTGAGTTCACCCGGTTTTTCCCTGAGTTTGAATACCTGGTGTATAACCTATCGGCCATCCAAGACGAGAACATTCGGGGCGCGGCCAAGACCCGGATAACCTTATTGCTTCAGAAATACATCAACGATGATGGCCTGCCGGCTAAACTGCCTGAACTGGCCCGGATGTCAACTGAGTTGCCTGCCGGATGGAGCCGGGATAATTACTTGAGGACCGTGGGGCAGTATCTTCTCGACACAGATAAACTAACCACGAAAGAATTGGACGATTTCTTAGATAAGGCCACGGCCGGCCGGGGAGGTGAGATTATGCCTACAATCAGAGAAACCATATTTGATGAGGGAGTGCAGAAAGGTGTCCAGCAAGGCATCTTGAGAAAGGCCAGGTAAGACGTGATTGACGGCCTGGAAATTCGATTTGGCCAGGTTCCTCCTCCGATTGTGGAAGCTGTAAGTAGACTGGAAGATATGGACTTGCTAAAGAACTTACACAAACAGGCCATCATAGCCAAGAACCTGGATGAATTCACTCAAGCCCTGAAAGAGTCCCACAATTAAAGTCTCACGGTTTGTGCTGATGGACCAGGCGCCTTCGCCTTGGACCCCGGCGATAATCCCGATCGTTTCCAGAGAACATCTTAAATCGCGACACCAGGCGGCCTCAAGCGGGATGGGCCCGACCATCACGCCGTGACTCAGCCGGACGGATCCCCACGTCGCTCAGGGGTAAATCCATTGGCCCGATATAAGGTTCACCATTCCCCGAGGGCCGGCCGGCCCCAGGCCTGATCAGATATATCCGGCGTGGCTGATCGAGGAAGGATAGCGGTAGATCCTCTGCGCCCCGGCCGATGACGTCCTCCACGGGGACTCCCAATATCTCTTCCACCTGGTCCTGAATGGCTTGAGCATACTCAAATCGCCTGGCCACGGCCTGCAGTATGTCGGGCCGGCCGGCAAACCGTGTCCATGACCTGGCCAGCCGTTCCTCCAGTGGGACGATTCGGTCGCCCGCCGCGCATTTATCCACTAAATAAATAAGATCAGACTCGTCTAAGGACATATCTTTTGGTGGCATGTCCGTATGGGCGGCCACGATCCGGCCGACTCGCCCAAACCCCAACCCCTCCAGGATCCGGGCTCCGATCCGGGCGTGATCCCGCTGACCTTTGGACAGGTCATGCAGAAGACCGGCCGCGGCCAGCAGATCAATATCCAGGCCAAGACCTGCGCGGTTCAAATGCAGGCCCAGCCTCTTGGCCAACCCCGCCACCAGCCGAGAGTGCGCGATTACATTTTGGGGAACATGGTACCGGGTCCACAGGGCGCGGCACTCCCGTTCCGTGGGGATATCTTCTTTTATCGGAAGTTCCATTTTAGGGACAAACGTTTGAGGGATCAAAATTCTATAAAATTAAGCTGTTACACTCTTCCTTAGCTTTTTCCTACTGAGTACATTTACACCGAGATGAGGAAGGACCTCTGGGATTCTCACTTTGGCGGCTTTTAATAATCTATTGGAGTTTTCACGTGGAGTGGGGATCATATTGCAAGTTCCCTTGCCTTTAACCGTAACTTCCATTGTGCATAATGTTGATAGTTGAGAGATACCTTCCTCAACGCTTGAATCAAAGCCAGCCCATACTTTTTCTAAATGCCGTGCTATTAAATACGCTAACATAACAACAAAGGCAGCACCTCTCGTGCTTTTTTCTGTCTGTACATACCATGGTCGCATCTCTAACATAACTGTTTTGCAATCTCTAAAGGCGTGTTCCACTTCTGCTAATTGTTTATAACGATCATGAACAACTTGTTTATTTATTACTGCCGGCAAATCACTCTTTATGACATAACATCCATCAAGCTTAGATTTATCTGCCAATGACTCATCATCAACATGAATATTTAATATTCTTCCATCAGAATAGACTTTTATCCAGTCTTGAACTCTCAATTTATTTATTCTATCATTAACCACAGATATGGCCTTATCAACTGAAGCTCTGCTGTGAGTTTCTAAATACTGATTTTTGACATGTATTAATCGTTCAATAGATTCTCTCTTATCTTGCCTGTTAATCTCTATTTCTTTTGCTCTGATAGGATTACGTCTCAATAAATATCGCGTTTCATCATGAACCACTTCACAAATTTCACTATCGAAGAGTCCTAATTGAATGATATTATTTTTGATCAGTTTTTCAATCTGTGGCTTAGTAATTGCCGTAATATAATGCAATCCTTTATCATGATTCTTCAATTCAGTGATCTGACTACTCTTGATCATTCCACGATCACCTACAAATGTGACGCGCTGACATCCAAATTCTTCCACAGCCTTCTTTACCTGGCTGTCAAATGTATCAAAATCATTGGTATTGCCCTTGAAAAGCTCAATAGCTACAGGATATCCCTGATCATCGCAAAGTAACCCTATTACAACTTGTTTCTTACCTTTCTTTTTGTCTCGATTATAGCCGTATTCCGCCAACTCATTCTTCTGCCCTTCAAAGTAGCTGCTGGTTACATCGTACAAGAATAACTCAGGCTGAGCCCCATTAAGCCGAGTTTCAAGGAGTTTCTTTTCTATCTGCTTTTGATTGTCGGCTATCCAAGCCAAATTGTCATAAAGGTGATCTTCATTAAATTTGTCTTTAATTCCTAATACATCACACGCCGCATGGACTTGTGCAAGTCTGACAGCCGACAGCCTTGACCCTTGTCCAATTAGTCTGGCCATGACTTGCCATAATGCCAATTTCCCTTGCCTGTCAGACCCGAGTGCTTTTGCAATTCCAATTTGTCCTGCAAGTTCATACAGTAACCAAGTTGCTCCAATACTCATGCCCTCCTTAACCTGAACCGAATCCCCGCCATTAGCCAATAACGATATATCGTTCTTATGCGTTAAGGCTAATTTTATGGCGGCGACGTCTTCAGGACGACAGTGAGTCAAATTCGCAATGGTCCGAGTTTTGGCTCGACCCTTTTCCCGATAAGATTCTCTGAGCAGGATACAGAGATGGGAAATTTTGCCGTCTTTAGTTTTTGTGGGGACCTCGGTTATATACATGAGTATATTATTATCAAATAATTTCTTATTTGTCAAGATATATTTTTATACATACATGAGTACAAATCGGTCACCAAATGACACTTTTTCTTGATATATCAAGACAGTAACAAAATGGCGTCTGGAACTTCCGTTTTATGGAGATAAGTTGCAGCCGGTGATAATCCTCGGGCGTATCGAAGTCGTTCAGGATGAACTCATCCAGCACCTCCAGATCGAGGACCGGCCCGTCATGCTGAGCCAGAAAAGCCCGTAACCCCCCGGCCTGGTCAGGCGGCAAGTCGGCCACGCAAGACATGGAAATCAGCGGCGGATGCCCCCGACGGCCTTCGAAGCAGGGGTAAATGACATCGACCTGGTGCCGGCTGTGGGCCTGGACCAGGGCCGCGATGGTGCCCGGTCTGATCAACGGAATATCCACAGGCAGCAAAAAGAAGGCCTCTGTGTCGGGACCGAAAGTGCCCAGTCCCGCCCGAATAGAGGAAAACATCCCTTTGTCATATTCAGGATTGAAGACTTGCCTGACGCCCAGGCGATCCAGCACCGGGGCGATCTCTCCGGCCCGATGGCCGGTGACCACCCTGATGTCCGCAATCCCGGCCCGGCGAAATCGTCTGACGCCCTCTTCTAAGGCCGTGGATTGTCCCAGGGGCAGCAACGGCTTCAACGCCCCCATCCGGGATGAATACCCGGCGGCCAGGATCAGGGCGGCAATTCCTTTGTTTCCGGTCATTCGGTTCCTCTGCAGACTCAAGACGACGACCTTGCCTCGCGGGTTCATCTATCTCGTTTGGCCCGGAGTATCTTCTCGGGGGTGATGGGCAGGTCTTTGCATCGATACCCCGTGGCGTGACACACGGCATCGGCAATAGCCGGCGCGGTGGGAATGGCCAGCCCCTCACCAGCTTCCTTGGCCCCCATCGGCCCTTCCGGCTCATAGGTCTCGATATGGACGACTTCGCTTGGTGGGACATCCATGGACGACGGCATCTTGTAATCCAGGAAATTGGTATTGAGGGTCTTCCCGCCTTCCATCACGAATTGCTCTGACAGGGCATAGCCCAGCCCCATCTGGATGGATCCCTCAAGCTGTCCCTCCACCGCCATCGGGTTGATCGCCGTGCCGCAGTCATGGGCGGTCCAAAACTTCTGGACCTGCACCACCCCGGTGGCCTGATCCACTTCGACCTCCGCCACCTGAGCCCCAAAGCTGAACGAGGGCGTAACCAATCCCTTGTTTCTCGGCGTGTAATACCCCCGGGCGACCAGAGGCTCGCCCCGGTTGATCTTCTGCGCCATGGCCACAGCTTCGCCAAAGGACAGACTTCGGTCCGGCCGGCCTTTGGGATAAACTTTACCGTCCTTGCACTCGATCTCGTGGATGACATTAAGGTTGAATCGAGCCGAGACAGCCCCGAAAAGCTGGGCCTTGATCTTATTGGCGGCATCAAGCACGGCATTCCCGTTCATCAGGGTCAGCCGGCTGCCCCAGGCCCCTAAATCGGCCTGCGGGGTGATGGCCGTATCGGCTGAAGTGATTCTGATGTCTTCCATCGTGAGGCCAAATGCTTCGGCCAGGATTTGCTTCAAGACCGTATCGCATCCCTGGCCGATGTCCGCCGCCATGGTCAGCAAGTGGGCCGTGCCGTCATCAAAGGCCCTCACTTCGGCCGCTGAAAAGGGATACTGGGTGTTGAACCAGTTGAACACGCCGCCTGAAATAAAGCTATAGCACCCGATCCCGATCCCTCGGCCCTTCGGCAGCGTTTTTCTCTTTTCTCTCCAGTCGCTCATCTCGGCCACTTTGTTCAGGGCTTCAATGAAGCCGCAACTGGATATGGTGGCCACATCCGGAATCGTGTCGCCACTGACCTGGGCGTTTTTGAGTCTAATGTCAAGCGGATCCAGGCCCAGTTCTTCGGCCGCCAGGCTCATTTGGGTTTCCGTAGCAAAAATCGACTGGGGCGCCCCGAATCCCCGCATGGCACTGGCCGGAGGCTTATTGGTGTACACATGTTGGCCGTGAAAGCGGTAACTGGGATAGCGGTAGAGCATGGCCCCAAAATTGCCGCATAAAAAGGTGGCGGTGGGACCCATGGCATTGTAAGCTCCCCCATCCAGATAAATTTTTAAGTCTTTGGCCGTCAGCGTCCCGTCCTTCTTAAAACCCACCTTGGAATGGATGGTCATGGGATGCCGGCGCCGGCCGGTCAAAAACTCCTCTTCTCTGGTCAGAGTAAACTTCACCGGCCGGCCGGTTTTCTTGGCCATGAACGCGGCGCAGAATTCCCAGGTCCGCAATTCCATTTTGCCGCCGAATCCACCTCCGACAAAAGGTTTAATGATCCGGATGTCGTTTTCCCGCATTTGCAGGGTTGAGGCCAGGAGACACTGGATAATGTAAGGTACCTGAGTTGAGGTCCACAGGGTGATCCGGCCGTCCAGGTCGCACTGGGCAACGGCGGCGCAGGGTTCAAGATAGGCGTGGCTCACTGCGTGGACGTGGAAGGTATCCTCCCGGACATAGTCGGATTCGGCAAAAGCCTTGTCTATGTCACCGTACTTTATCTTTCGGTTGACGCTGATATTGCTGGGACAGTAGTCATGGATAATCGGGGCGCCTTCCTTAATCGCCGCGTCGACATCAAAAACCCCGGGCAGCTCTTCGTACTCCACCTTGATTAAACTGAGCGCTTCCTGAGCAATATCTGGATCCACTGCAGCCACGGCCGCCACCTCATCCCCGATAAAGCGGACCTTATCAATGGCCAGCGGATATTCATCCTGGGTTTCGGGAAACAGACGCCAGTTGCCGTACTTCACCTTAGGCGTATCCTCCCCGGTCATGACACATCTGACACCCGGCAGGGAGGCCGCCTGGCTGGTATCAATGTGGAGGATGCGGGCGTGGGGGAAAGGGCTTCTCAATATCTGACCATAGAGCATTCCGGGCAGCTTGACATCATCCGTATAAATGGCCGATCCCGTGGCCTTGGCCCGGGCGTCGTTTCTGGGCACATCTTTGCCGACAATACTGAACTGGTTCATTATTCATCCTCTCTGCCCGCTTAACAGGCCAGGGCTCTGTGGTGCGCTTCTCTCAGGACCCGGCGGGTCAAGACAGCCACCATTTCCGTCCGGTAGTCACCGCTGGCCCGCATATCCGAAATGGGCCTCGATTCCGCGGAGGCCTGAGTTCCCGCCTTCTCCACCACCTCTTCCGTCAATTCCTGTCCGCGCAGGATATCCTCAGCCTTGGGGGCCCGTAATGGAACTGGGCCGCAGGCTCCGACAAAGAGGCGAACGCCGGCGCACGTTTTCCCGGTCATGGTCACCATGGTGGCCACTCCCACGGCAGTGCAATCCATCTTGCCCCTGGCGGACAGACTCAAATAGGCCGTGCCCGTGTTCGGCGGCGGAGCGGGAACATGAACCGCGGTGACGATCTCCAAGGGGACCAGAGCCGTCACTCCCGGACCTTTGAAAAACTGGTCCAGCGGCAAGACCCGCTCCCCTTCCGGTCCTCGGATCCGGATCTGGGCGTCCATGGCCAGAAGAGTGGGGGCATTGTCCGCCGCGGGCGAGGCGTTGCACAGATTCCCGATTACGGTCCCCATGTTGCGGATCTGGGGATTGGCCGTTCCCCGGGCAGCCTGGGCGATGGTCGGATAATGTTTGACAATATCCGGATGGCGGGCCACCTCAGCCAGGAGGGCTGTCGCCCCAATGGTCAGCCCCGCACTTGCATCAAAGCTGATGGTCTTCAAGCCTCGGATGTTCTTCAGTCCGATGATGTACTTCGGCTTCAAGGCTCCGTGGCGGATTTTCAGCAACAGGTCCGTCCCGCCGGCCATAACCCGGGCACCCGGGCCCTTTGATTGAAGCAAAGAAAAGACTTCTTCGAGAGTCGCAGGCGCATAATGGTCAAAATGTGACAGACTCATGACGTTTCCCCTCCGGTATTCGCCATCTTGTGACCGGCGTCGGCAATGGCCTCAATAATCTTTACATATCCCGTACACCGGCATAGGTTTCCAGATATGGCTTCCTTGATCTCCGCCTCGGTGGGTGAAGGATTGTACTTCAGCAAGTGGAACGCAGACATCTCCATCCCGGCCGTACAGAATCCACACTGAATGGCCCCCTTCTCGATAAATGATTCCTGAATGGGATGCAGCACCTCACCGGACGGGGCTAACCCCTCCACCGTGGTGATGGCCTTGCCTTCCATGTCCACAGCCAGGCTCAAACAGGAACTGACCGCCAATCCATCCACTAATACGGTACAGGCGCCACAATCGCCGGACCCGCAGCCCAGTTTCACCCCGGTCAGGTTAAGCTCCTCCCGCAGCACCTCGTTGAGGGTTTGCGAGGGATAGACAGCCACCGCGTAAGGGGCTCCATTCACATTCAACGTGATAACTTGTTTCATCTTATACTCCTGCATTTCAAATCATGCGTCGTGCTTTTTATCTTTGACCTGAGTTCGACAAGTCTGATAATTTGGGAGACAAAAATTTATCCGCAGATTACACAGATTAACGCAGATGGATGAGACCCACTGATGCCTGCGATCATTTGCATTTTCTATCTGCGTAAATCTGTGTAATCTGCGGATTAAATGGTCTACTTTGCCGGTTTCAACCCAGCCGGTAACTGGATCTTTCCGTCGGCGATGGACTCGGGATAGACGATCACCCGGTGGCCGGTATCCGTCCATTGAAAAACACAACCCAGGGCAGCCTTATCGGGATCCAGGTCGTAGATGGCCTGATGTCCGTCATCAAACTTAACCCGGCCCATCACCCCCATCCGGTTCGTCTTTTCCAATTCAGCCACAATCGCGTCCGGAGCCACACTCCCGGCCCGTTCGATAGCTTCAGCCAGGATATAAACGGATTCATAAGACGGCGCCGGCCCGTGCCCCGCTTCCAGCGGTACTCCCCATTTTTTCTGGTAGGCCTCTTCAAATTTTTTAGACATGGGGACCTTAGCCGAAGCGATGGCGCTGCCTAACTCAAAATTGCAGTTGATCGCCCCTCCAATCTTCTTATCAAAGGTCTTCCAGACTCCCGGTCCAGACAATATCGAGGTCATGCTCCCAGCCATCAAGCAGGGCAGCTTCATCGTATTCCATTGCTTGACCAGGACGCCGCTCTGGGGCATATCAAATATGGGAAAAATTACCTGCGCCCCCTTTTCCCGCACTTTGGTCAAGGCCGGAGTGAAATCAGAGGCCCCGGTGGGGTAGGCTTCCTGGCCCAGGATGGTCCAGCCGGCCTTTTGGAAGTAGTTCTGGGTGATCAGCTCGGCGGTTTTGCGAGCCCAGGCCACATCCTGGTTCACGATATAAACCTTATTGAACCCGAACTCCTTGTTAATAAAGGCCATGGTGCCGATCAAGTACTTGACCAGAAATTTGGCATTAAAGCTGGTGCGGAAAATGTATTTGAATTTGTCTGGTTCCTTTTTGATCTTGTCTTCGGACGCCGGTGACATGGCTATCGTCCCCAGCATGGGGACTTTGTATTTGGCGATGAGATCCATCCCGGCCAGGAGGGCTTCGGACCGGAAGGGACCGACCAGCAGGGCCGCCGGTTTCTTTTCTAAGATTATCTTTTCCAGCCCCAACAGGGCCTCCGGTACTGGCACTCCGGGCGCGGCGTCACGAATATCAATGGATTCAACCTTTAAAAGTCGCTTGACCGGGCCGACCTTAACGCCACCTGTGGCATTAATTTCATCTACGGCCAGATTGACCGCCCGAAGAGACTCCTTTCCTTCAATAAACCCGGTAGAGGTGGGTACTCCCAAAATAATCGGTTCCTGAGCATGAGCGATATGACCAAAGACGTGACAAGCCAAGAATGACAACACCAAGAGACTGGAACAGAAAATCCTCTTCATTGTGCCTTCCCCCTTATGGTTAGACATCATCTGAATGTCAGGCCAAGCGAAGCAGGACATCTGCAACCGGAATAAAAGACGCCCTGCTCTCGCTCGGAATGACAACCACTTGAATGCAAGCTGGTATTGGCTGTTGATTTCACTGCGCCGGGTCAAAGCCGGACTGGCCGTCTTTGGTCAGGTCTTCACATCAAGAGTTTCGTGTCCTTGGAACCGATCATTTGTCCAGATCGGCCGGGGATTCCCAATCTTTCATATGGTGCATCCACGGGGCCCGTTCCACAAAAACGTCGTGGGCTAAGGGAACCGGCGGGTGTGACTTCCATTTTGGATCGAATTCGTTCTTCACCTTAAGCAGAAATTCATGATAATTGGGTCCGTACTTCGGCCCCGTCAGGTACAGGGGTTGGTGAGGACCCAGTAGGGAGGTGTAGAAGCGATTCTTGATATTCATCTTGGAGGTGTCCAGGTAGAACTGGTCCACCGGGTCGGTATTGTCATCCTGATCCCAATAGACCAGGAATTCGGAATAGCCCTGGTGGCCCAACTCAAAGCTCTGGAACCAACCCGGATCGCCGTAGTCGGGCATCAGAGGTGGAGTATATTTCTTTTTCAGTTCCGCGTAGGAGGGACCGTGCTCAGGCGCCTGAGACATGGTTTCGATGACATAGTCTACCGAGACATACCCGCCGCACATGAGCCACATCCCGGCCGAGTCGGCGTTTTTGATCCAGGACTCGTCGGTCGGCTTGGTCCGGCGGGAAATGCCCCCAACTTCGGTCATGATATCCATGAGCACCCGTTCATCGTATTCCATCTGCTCTTCAGAGGTGAAACCGATGAGCAGCACCCGGACGATGAAGAAATTGGCCACGGTGTCCGCGTTTTCCTGGCTCCAGATATCCCAGAAGTCCTCCTTGCATTCCGCCTTGGCGATGGCCCGCCAGAACAGCGGCACTTTGGTGACGGCTCCGGCTATCTCGGCGTGACCGATGTTTTTCATCGCCGTCACCTGAGCCTCCTTGGACGGGACGGTGAAGTTCATCCACTTGATCCGTTTCTCCGGCAGGAGGAGGGCCGTGTTGGGCGAAATGCCCGTCGGCTCCAGACGTTCGGGCTGGAAAGGCAGAGTCTTGATGGCCATTCTGGTCACAATCCCCAGGCAACCACGAAGGCCGGTATATCCGCGCAGCAGACCCCTCAGATCCGGGCCGGGACCTTCACCCCAGAAGGCGTCATCGCCCTGGGCCAGCGAGCCCATCCGGAGGATTTCGCCGTCGGGCATCACCACTTCCGTGCCCAGGATACGTCGGTGCGGGAGCCCGATCCGGTGACTTAAAGGAGACCAGCCATCGCCGATCAGATTGGCTATGGCCGAGGCCTGAGCCCCACCCCCGCCGATCACCACGTAGGCCCCGTGCTTCATGCACTCTTCCTGGATGGGCGAGTAGATCATGCCTGGGCCGACCTCGACATAGAAATGCTTCTCATCCAGGATAAAATCGTTCATTCGCTTTAGATCGATCAGCAGGGCATCCTCCACATGAGGATGGGAGCGGGGTCCATAAAAACCGGTGCTGTAGGGAACATAGGGGATGTCGTTGCGGTAGCAGATTTTCACGATCCGCTGGACTTCCTCGGTCGTCTTGGGCAGGATGACGCATCCGGCGATTTTGGTCATGACCCGTTCATAACCCAATCCGTTCTCGTACCCGCCAGGCCCGCTTCTATACCCTTCGCAGATCACCGGGTCGTCGGAGATGAACTCAGGGCCGACAACCGACTCTAACGTTTTATAGATTTCCTTGGATATGGCCATATCTTGCCTCCTCACCCCTAACCTTCGATCGATGCGCAGATGACTTCCGAGATATCCAGAACCTGCATATCGTCGCGGCCCGCTTTAACGGCCTGCGTAAAGTTGTTTTTACACCAGGGACAGGCCGATACCAATGTCTCGGTCCCGATCTCTTTCACCTCTTCCAACCGATGCCTGGCCGCCCAATTGGCAAAATCTGGAAAGGCCTCCTTGACTCCTCGACCGGCGCCGCAGCAAAAAGCGTTCTCCCGCATCCGCGGCATTTCCACGAGCTGGACCCCGGGGATGGCCTTAAGGATGTCTCTGGGCTGGCTGTAGATCCCATTGGTGCCGCGCCTTCTCTTTAAGCGGGGTTCCACACACCCCATCCAGCCTCGTTTGCCTTCATACGGGGTCCAGGGTTCGCTCAACCGGCTCAGGCTGCAGGAATCGTGATAGGTCATCCTTGTTTCAAAGGGCCTGGTCATTTTTAAGGCCCCGTTTTTGATCATCTCATCTGCATACTCCACGTGATGGTGTACCTGGAAGCCCAGCGCCTCGGTGGAGATGTTCAGCAGCTTGGGATAATCGACTTTCCACATCCGATATCCTTCCGCGCAACTGGTCAGAAGTGTTTTGGCCCCGGTTTTGCGGACCTCATCGACATTGCGTTGAGCCAGGGCCGTGGCTTCGTCAATCATCCCGACCGAAAACAGCGTATTACCACAGCACCATTCCTCAGGCATGAGCATGAAGTCCGTGCCGGCCGCCTTTAGGATTTTGGCGGTGGACTGGGCGATTTCGTTATTCACATAGGATGCGGTGCAACCCACGAAGTAGAGCACTTCCGCCTGCTCAGCCGGCTTGATCCCCTCGGTAATCCAGGCGGTTCGGTTCTCCTTGGGTGATCCGTACATGTTGTGCGTCCGGGCGATGTTGTCTGCGATCTTCTTATGCGCCGGCATAGGGCCGACACCGTCTTTGACCGCCTTAACCCGGAGCGACTCCAGGCTGAGCTCGATTTCCAGATCCAGATTCCGCTTGCACCCGACATCGCAGGCCCCGCAAAGCGTACAGGCATACACGACCTCTAAGGCCTTGGCGTTCCAGTCCAGCAGACCCTCGGCCATGGCGTGACCGATTCTCATTTTTCCGTAGGCCCCATAGGCATCGAACTGGAACTTCTCGGCGCTGGGGCAGCGGGTCATGAACTTCGACCCCGGCATATAGGTATGTTCCACCCAGGTACAACCTTTGCACTTGATGCACCGGCTCATGTCATAGACGAAGTTCTGAATATCGTTGATATCAAGACCGAAGTCGGTTTTTGGCTTGTAATACCTGACGTGCTGTTTATCAGCCATTGTCTCATCTCCCTAGAAGCACAAGTTCGAAGGATTCATGATGTTGTTCGGATCGAATACCTTCTTCAACCGTTTTAGGTGGGTGGCATAGGAAGCGGTCCGTTCGTAAACGATGGGAGCCAGGTCCCCGTAAGGTCTTGTAAACACAGCCCCCTCCTGGAGCAGAAGCTTCGCCGTCTCTTGGTAGAGGGAGCGAATGGCCTGCTTCTCCTGCTCGTTACCGGGATCGTAGAAGAAGTTAAACTCCGGCCGGCAGGCTCGATTGTGTTCCATCGGCTGGATGTATATACCGATATCACTGATGGG
>JADFXK010000008.1:17105-31235 GCA_015233625.1 Deltaproteobacteria bacterium
GGGTGGAAAAAGAGACTTTGGCAGGCCCCTTTGATCCGATTCTTCCAATGCGGCTTATCCGCCGGCCAGGGATTTCTGAGGATGGGCAAAATCGTTTTTCTGAGACCGGGGATCCCTGGAATATTCTCCTCCAGCCGGATATTGGGGAACTCGTTCTTGATCACCTCGGCCAGGAAATTCTCCTCATAGGCGATCTTTTCTTCGGGTCGTCTCAACAGACCGCTGATGACCAGAATTAGGGTCCACGGCGGCAGAGAGGCTTTAAGTTTCTCAAAGTCGCCCGGCCAATCCTGGGCCAGAATGGCGGCCAGATCAACGTTGTTTAGGAGCAAGACCTCCTGACCGATCCGCCGCGGCAGAATTCGATATAGGAAATCCGTGGCATAATTTAGATCGTTGATGGGGGCAAAGAGGACCTTGTCTTTCTTGGGAATGGATTCAATCTTCAGGTTGGTCCAGGTGACCACACCCATGGTTCCTTGGGCGCACTGGAAAAACCGGTAAAAATCCAGGCCCGGCCCCGAGGGATTGGCGCCCTTCGAGGGGGAGTCGGGATAGCCGTTCACGCTGGCCGAACCCATCCTGAATATTTCTCCAGTGGGCCAGACGACCTCCATGGCCTCTAGCGGCTCGCCGTAATCGTACACCTGGTTGGTCGGCTCTTCCCGCTCCAGGAAGTCGGTCAGGATCGAGCGTTCAGCCGGCGGGGTGAGGGGCATAATTACCCGGAAGCCTTTCTTTCTCAGTTCCGTGGTAAGCTTGTCCCAGGTCACGCCGGCCTCGAACCTGACCCGCCGGTTTTCGGGATCTATGTCTAGGATTTTGTCCATCCGGGACATGTCGAGCAGGACACCGCCCTCTTTAGGGATGGTGGCTCCATAGAAATGGACCTTGGAGCTGCACGGTACGACAGGGATGCTGTTTTCGTTGCAGAGCTTTATAACCTGAGAGACCTCTTCCGAACTCCCCGGCTTCACGACGTAATTAGGTAGCCCTGAGGGCGCGTAACTGTAATCTGTGGCGTAGGTCTGCAATGTAGTTGGGTCATCGAAGAAGACATCGGCTCCGACCACCTGGGACAATTTTTCTCTTACGTCCACGGTTGACCTCCGTTTGTCATGATGTGCCTGATTAACATTTAAGCATTAACAGATTAGACGTTAATAGTTAATACATTAACTATTCTGATTTGTCAATAACTTTTTCAGTTCCCGTTAAATTAGTTCAACAGACTGATTTATTGATGCTAACCATTACGTTGTCTGGTGCTGAGCTTCCAAATCTATCCGCCGATTTCTAAGATAAACGCAGATGGAAAGGACCCTCAGATCTGTTTCGGCCCCCATCTGCGCCAATCGGCGCAATCTGCGGATTTAATTCCGGAGTCGTCCAGGTCGCTTAACCCGGTTGTATCCTGTTTCTTTTTGGAGGCAAGGGGGCGGGGGTCAAGAAAGGAGTTGAACAAACCACAAAGTTGCGGTAATGATACCCTCTGGTCGCGAGCAACAATAACACCCTGGGTAGAAGCAACCGCAACGAGCTAAAGAAACCTTAATCGTCTTCCGGATCATCAGTAATTAGCCGGAAACGCCGGCTTTCATAATTGACGTTGATCTACCGACCCGGGGTTAGACCACGCGGCTGAGGAGTAGGCGATGGCGCAGTTCTTTTTTGTTACCGAGAAGCAATTGGAGGCCCTGGCCGGCCGGTATATTGAGGAGGATCACCTGCGTAATCCTCAAGGTACCGAGGCCTTTTACAGTGTTTGCCAGGCCGATGGATTCAGATGGTTCTGGGCTGCCTGGGCGTCCCTCAGTCAGGTCCGGGGCCAGGCGGGAGGGCAAGCCGAACCTCTGGCCTATGGCTACGCTCCAACCAAGGAGGAGGCTGAGGTCCTTGGCCGCCAGGCTATTGGGGTGACCAAGCCAGACTGTTTTCCGGACTACTTTCTGGAAAAGATAACCAATCATCTAACCGGAAATACTTTACTGTGCCTGTGGAAAATGACCAGTCGGCATCAAGAGTGCCTGTACCATTTCTCCGGAGCAGAATGGGCGGAACGATATCTGGCTCAGGCGACTGCCAGGGCCAAGACCGCCGAAGCAAAGTCTGAATCAGAAACACCGAGTATGGAATTTCTGTATCGTCATGAACTGTCCGACGACGGTCCAAAGACTTGCAAGCATCGAGTAGTCAAGAAAACAGATCGGTTCATTTTTGTGGAAGAGGAGGCGTGGCGGGAGGAGAGAAAGTTATTCGGAGATTTTCGTGACTTGGGTGTGAAGACCTGGATGCTCCGACGACTGGAACTGGAGGCCAGAGGTTATGTCAAGATGGAAGACCTGGGCCTGGCTCTTTACCTTTCTCCAGACCATCCCGACTTCGGGGAGGAATGGAGTTCCATCCCCCACCTGGCTACTCCTTTGGCCGTGCTGGGCTTGACCCCGCCCTGCACCATCCGAGACATCAAGCGGGCTTTTCGGATTAAGTCAAAGCAGCTACACCCTGACCTCGGTGGGGATCAGAACGCTTTTGTCTTATTACGCCAAAGTTATGAAAAAGCCTTGGGGGTCATTGCCGCGATGGAGAGCGCCTGAAGACCACCCGGAATGACGAAGTAAATTTGTCATTCCGAGCAAAGCGGGGAATCCTATCACATCCGAAGAGGGTCAGACTGAGCCTTAATTGAGCCGCGTTGGGAGAAGGAGATCGGCTATATCGCCATTTTTCTATAAATGCCGGGGAAGAATCGCCTATCCGTGTGGGGCAAAAACAATGAGGCGATATAGTAATCCATATAGGCCGGATTTTCACTTAACTCGAAATTGGTCACTTTGGAGACCACCGAACTCACTTCCACCCGGAGATGATTAGACAGGGCAATCAGCCTGGCCCCGAGCAGAGAGCCATTCCCCACATAGGTGTATTTGGACAATGGCAGTTCCGGAAGCAGACCGATGGTGATGGCCTTTTCCAGGTTGATATAGCGGCCGAAGCCGCCGGCAATAATGATTTGATCTATATCGGTAATAGATAGCCCGACACCTTCGAGTAAGGTGACGTATCCGGCAAACATGGCCCCCTTGGCCCGGATGAGATTGTCGATGTCCACTTCGGTCAGGACCAGGTCTTGTCCGGTTTGAGTGTTCTCCTTCCAGACCATGACGTATTCCACGCCATCGGCCCCGGCTCTGATCCGGGGGGTATCCACATCCGTGTCAAATTTGCCCGACTGGCTTAGTAACCCGGTTTCAAACATAGCCGCCACGGCATTAATCAGGCCTGAGCCACAAACGCCCTTGGGCTTCTTCATGTTCACCGTGGCCACCATGGGCTCGAAGTCCTTGGGGTTGATCAACAGGTCTTCAATGGCGCCGTCTGTGGCTCGCATCCCATTCTTGATGCCGCCGCCTTCAAAAGCCGGCCCGGCCGAACACGCTGCGCAGGCCATCCAGTCCCGATTACCGACCACGATCTCGCCGTTGGTCCCAATATCGATGTACAGGGATAACTTGTCTGTCTTGTAAATCCCGGCCCCAATGAGTCCCGCCACGATATCGCCGCCCACATAGGAGGAGATAGACGGAAAAAAATTAGCCATGACATGGGTTCCGACATTGATCCCCAGCTTAGCCGCCCGCACCGGCGGGAAGAAATTGGCCGCGGGAACATAGGGTGATAACCTGATATATTTAGGCTCAATGCCCAGCACAAGTTGGGTCATGGTGGTGTTGCCGGCCAGGGTCATAAAGGAAATATCATGGGGAGCCAGATTTTTGCTTTTGAGGAGTTGGTCAATGACGCCATTAATCGTCCCCATGACCACGCTTTGAATTTTCTTCAGACCGGCCGGTTTGGCCGCATAAACGATCCTGGAGATGACGTCTTCACCATAGCTGATCTGGGCATTAAAATCGCCGTATTCCACTTCGGCTTCACCCGTGTTGAGATTAACCAGTTGCCCGAAAACGGTGGTGGTGCCGATATCAATGGCCACGGCATAATTGGTGGCGGTTCGGTCCCCCGGCTCGACGTTAATTAAACTGACTTTACTTTCAGTTTTATGGGGAGCATAGGCCAGGGTCAGGGTGACCTGGTGATCTTCCGCCCTAAGGACGTTGGGCAGGTTTGGGATAACCTGGAAATCCACCGACATGTTGCCGACTTCATGCTGTTGCCTTAGAGCGTCCAATACTCGGGACAAATCACTGGCATTGTTTTCGATGGTCGGGTGCATAACGTTGACCAGCAACTTTTCGCAAATGGGGTCGAATATACCATTTTCTTTAAGATAATCAACGCCGATGATGACAGCCGCCCTGGTTGAGGCCTGATCGGCTCGAGCCCGATTTAAGGACTTGGCATCCATGACGGATTCCGTCGTGATCCGGATATCCACGTCGGTCGATACTGTGGATTGACAGGCCAGCCGATAGCCCTGGGCATATTCTTCGTCGGAAAGTTTTTCAGTCTGCGGGCCTTCTATGGTGCCCTTCTCCAAGATCACTCGGCACTTGCCGCAAACACCCGCGCCACCACAGGAGGCATTGATATGGATACCGGCCGACATGGCCGCCTGAAGGAGATTAGCTCCCCTGGCCACTTCGACGGTAACATCATAAGGTAAGAAATGTACCTGGCAGGTGTTATTCAACTCTTCCATTCTCGTCACTCGTTGTTCGTTACCGGTTGCTGGTTATCCCAGTTTGTCCTTAATGATCTGGTTGACCAGGCTGGGGTTGGCCTGCCCCTTGGTCTTTTTCATGACTTCACCGACAAAGAAACCTAACAGCTTGGTCTTGCCGGCTTTATAACCGGTTGCTTCTTTGGGATGTTCGGCGATAATTTGCTCCACCATCTGGGCCAGATGTCCTTCATCGGAGACCTGAGCCAGGCCTTTTTTGGCCACGATGGATTTGGGGGCGTCTCCCGTCTGGTACATCTCTTCAAATACGGTTTTGGCAATTTTACCGCTAATCACCCCATTCTTGATCAATGTCAGCATTTCGGCTAAGTTTTCCGGGGTGACGGGACATTGTTCTATCTCCCGCTCGTCGTTCTTTAACTCTCGGAGTAATTCGCCCATAACCCAGTTGCTGACCGTTTTGGCCTCGGGGAACAGGTCTACACAGCGCTCAAAGTAATCAGCCAGTGTTCTCGATGAGGTCAGTACTCCGGCGTCATAAACCGGGATCCCGTACTGGTCCACGAAACGCTTCTTCTTGGGGGTAGGCAACTCGGGCAAGGTCTGCTCGATTCGGGAAATCCAGGCCTGATCGATGACGATAGGGACCAGATCAGGGTCCGGAAAGTATCGGTAATCGTGGGATTCTTCCTTACTCCGCATGGAAACGGTGACATTCTTGGCCGCGTCCCACAATCTGGTTTCCTGAACGACTTCCTGTCCGTCCTCCAGCAAGGCCCGCTGTCTCCTGATTTCATATTCTATGGCCCGCTGGACGTTACGAAATGAATTCATATTCTTAAGCTCGGCGCGGGTGCCAAAAGGCTCCGTCCCGGCCGGCCGGAGCGAAACATTGGCATCGCACCGGAAGCTCCCTTCCTGCATGTTCCCGTCGCATATCTCCAGGTACACCAGGATATCCCGCAATATCTTCAAGTACGCCGCGGCTTCTTCGGATGATCTCATGTCCGGTTCGCTGACGATTTCAATTAAGGGCGTTCCGGTCCGATTGAAGTCAACGTAACTCTTGGGGTTATAATCATCATGAACGAGTTTGCCGGCGTCTTCTTCCATATGGATGCGGGTAATGCCGATTTGTTTCGGCCCGGCATCGGTGTCGATCTCCACCCGGCCGTGCTCGGCCAGCGGCAGTTCATATTGAGAAATTTGATATCCCTTGGGTAAGTCGGGGTAGAAATAGTTTTTCCGGGCAAACTGACTGTAAGGCGCAATGGCGCAGTCGGTGGCTAAGGCCATCTTGGTGGCGTATTCGACCACTTTTTTGTTGAGAACGGGCAATACCCCAGGCATTCCCAGACAGACCTGGCAAGTCAGGGAATTTGGCTCTGCCCCGAACTGGGTGGAACAGCCACAGAATATTTTGCTTGAGGTCAACATTTGGGCATGGACCTCAAGCCCGATAACAGGCTCGTATTCCATAAATAGTCCTTACAAGTTCCGATTCACCGCAGCCGGGCCATCGCACAAAGACCGACGGTGACCGCCTAAGCCTTGATTAACCAAGTTTATCATAACTATCTCAACCCCTCATGGGGCTGAGATAGTTGAGACTGTAGAATTTGGCAGCCGTCTTCCCGGCCTGGCCGTAAACACCGGCTCACCATACCTTGATTAAATGCCTGCAGTCAAGCGTTTATCAATTTCCTTAGCCACTTTTTCACCGGATAACAGCATCCCGCCGAAAATCGGCCCCATCCGAAATGCCCCAAAGGTGGCGTTAGCGGCCATGCCGGCCACATACACCCCGGGAAAAGCCTCTTTGGTGTTTTCCATGGTGGATTGTTCGGCCACTTCAGCCCACAATGATTTTTCTCCAATTATGGAACCGGTGGAGGTGAGTAATTTAGCATCAACTTTTCGCTGAATTACTTTAATCACTTCGGTGTCGTGGCCAGTGGAATCGATGACAAATTTCGCCCGGACAGCCAGAGGGTCGACGTGCAAATGGGCCATTTCCACCGCCGTCCAGTTGATCACCAGACCGATTACCCGGTTGTCCCGGACCATCACGTCTTCTGCCGAGACCAGGTTAAATATCTTGGCCCCGGCCTGGCACGCCTTAGACACCAGGCTGGAAACCGTTTCCACTGAATCAGCCGTGTAATAACCAGGAGCGAACTGTTCCGTTCGAACGCCATAGTCATCGAGTATCCGTTTGGCTTCATCCTGGATGACGATTTCGTTCATCATCATGCCGCCACCCCACATCCCCCCGCCAACGGACAGCTTTCGCTCAAACAAAGCCACCTTACGGCCAGCCAGAGCCAGATCGCGGGCCGCCACCAGGCCGGCCGGGCCGGCCCCAACGATGGCCACATCGACGTCTAGGTAGTCGGAAAGCTTCTTCATATACCGGTCAATAATGGCGCGAGAGATAATAATTTCGTCAAGTTTCATCTAATCGTCTCCATGTTGATGAAATGTTCCTGGTTGCTGATTGTGCGTTGCTGGTTAGTGGTTGTGCGTTACTGGTTGTGCGTAAAAGTAATGGCCGGGACCAGGAGTAGCGCCATTCGGCAACCCCTGCAGCGATACATCTGGGTAGGATCAATCAATAATTTTTTACGATTAGGATGGATCGGGCTGCGTTCCGGCGAGATTAGCTATATACCCTATTTCCTATCAGGACGGGAGGGGAAAGTCAAGAGAAACGTCACCAGGTGAGGCGGTAACAAATATATCGCGACCTGCAACCGGAAGCCGGGAACGAGCAGCCGGAAACCGTTTACTTCGCGCCGTAACTGTGTAATCCCGGAGCCAGATATTTGTCCCCCAGGTAGGTAAATAAAACCGCCATGAATCCGACCAAGGAGAGAATGGCCATGGTCTTGCCGGACCACCCTCGGGCCATGCGACCGTGCAGAATAAACGCATAGATAAGCCAGGTGATCAATGACCAGGTTTCCTTGGGATCCCAGGACCAATAGGTCCCCCAGGCCGTGTGTGCCCAGATGGCTCCGGTGCCGATACCTATGGTAAGAAACAAAAATCCTATCAATATAGTCTGGTAGATCAATTCTTCCAGCGTTTGGGACAGGGGAATGAGCCTACCCCAGAAGCCGTCTTGAGGTCCTATCTCGGCATGATTCATTCTTAGCAGAAACATTAGACTCAGCCCACAGGAAGTGGCAAAACCGGCGTAACCCAGGAAACAGGTGATAACGTGAGCGATCAGCCAGTTACTTTTCAAGGCTGGGATGAGGGGAACTATCTTACTGCTGATATCGGGGGAAAAAGAAGCGTAAGCCAGGGTTAAGAAGGAGATCGGAATGACGAAAACACCCATGGCCCGGTGACCGGTTTTCCTCTCCACCAGAAGATACACCAGCGTAATCGTCCAGGCGAAAAAAACCAACGATTCATACAGATTAGAGAAAGGAGCGTGGCCGAAACCCAATTGATAAGATTCTACCCAGCGCAAAATTATGCCCAAGGTATGGCCGCCCAAAGTAATCCAGGTAATCACTGTGGCGAGCAAGGCCAAAAACGATTTTTTGAACACCAAACTAAACAGATAAAGCGTAGCGCAGATCAGATAAGCGAACGTGACCGCACTCAAAATATATGACGACGCCATAGAATCAAGGCTCCTTTTGATCAAGTTATTCTGCCTTCTGAAGATTAGCCTGGACGGTTTGGCAAAGCCTGTCCAATTCTCTTTTAAAGGCCAATTTGTTTCTGTTTACGCGGCCGGAAAAGGTGATGATCGTCCCATCCGGTTGCGATTGAGCCAGGACATAGATGCGACGATGGGACACATAGAAGGTGATCAGGAACCCGGCCACCATTATGCCGCAGCCCAGCCAGACTAACCAGACACCGGGATCACTGTTGACTTGCAGGCCGGTATAATACCGCTCGGTAAAGCTTTTTAGAGTGAGAATGGATTTGCCTTGACGGCGTTTGTCGAAATCCGGGGCCTTCTGGAACAGAACCACTGCCTCTGGCTCTTCGGCCCCCGCAGCCACCGCCAGTTTTACAGCCGGGCCCATTTTCATCAGGTTGGGATAGAAATTGGCCAGCTTGACCAGACCGACACCGGGGATCGGGGTTTCCAAATGGGAATCTAACTTGACAATTTTTTCCTCACCGCCGGCCGCCGGGCGCACCCCCAAGGTGATATTATCACCCATCGTGCCATAATTGGATTGATAGAAGGTAACTCCTTTATAAGTGAAGGGATCATTCACCCTGATGGCCGCCTTTTCTACCACCCGGCCTCCTTCGATCACGGTCAGGTCGGTCCGGTATTCCTTGGGCATCCCGTTTTCATAAAAGCTGACTGAGAACTTGTCGCACTTCACGGAAAAGCCCAGTTCCTTCGGCATATCGGTCTGTTTCAGCCGAATAACGCCGGAACGTTCCCCCTCCGATAGGGTCAGCCGGCCTTCAAAGCCCCACCTGGTCCCGATAAAAGCTCCGAGAAAGATAAGCAACACGCTGGTATGGATAATATAGGGCCCCAACCGGGACAACCCTCCTTTTTCACCATATAGCATCAGTTTTTCCGGAGAATCATCTTGGGCCGGACGGTTGGGATAGTGTTTGGCCACGACATCTGTCAGAAAAGTCTTCACCCGTTCGAGTGGCGCATCGAGTTTGATCTGGTAATGGAATTCCTCTTTCTTGAAAACCCCTTCATCTAATCTAATGGGCGCCTTGAGGATTCCCATCGTTTTGGGGAATCTCTTGAGCGAACATCCGATTAGATTTAGAGCCAGCAGGAGCAAGATGAACAAGAACCAGGGCGCGTGGTACATATCAAAAAAACCCAGGGATTCGAATACGTCAAAAAGACGGGGACCGAGGTACTGGGCGTACACTTCCGGTTCTTCCCCCTGGGGTATCAGAGTGCCCAGGATAGACACGGCCGCCACCCCGGCCAACAAGATCAGACTCAGTCGGACGGAGGCAAAAAAGTCGAACACGTGTTCGCCTATCGATTTTTTCTTAATAGACATAGCCTTACTTGATCAGGAGAAATAGAAATGTAGATTAATTATAAAGCCTCTCCGGCAGACGAAAACTCCATTGACGGATCAACGGCTTCACCCGTATTGATTTATAGTTGGTGATCCAGCTTACGCAAAGTGCGTCTCTATATCATGCCTCGATTGGCTTGGCAACAAATAATATATGAAAAGGCAGGGCAAGCGCATGAAATATTTTTGAAACGGCTGAGCATAAATCAGCTTAGAGGCCGACCAGGCTGCCCTGGGCCTGGCTCCGATGCAGTCAAATTGAGGCCGGATGATATCAAAGCATCTTGCTTTACCGAGCTGACTGGCGTATATGAAGTTAGCATCATCCCAAATTGAAATCTTACATTCAAATTTTGTCCGTACTTAGATAGAGGAGTATCACCTTGCTCCAAAATACCTTTATTCATATTTCAGGGGTGGGTCGGCACCTGGAGGACCGTCTTTGGGAACACGGCATATTGACCTGGGATGACTTTGAAGCCTCCCCCCAAGCGGAAAAATATTTTGCGTCAAAATACGCCATTATTCGCAACGAACTAAGTGTTTCCAGAAAGCATTTAACTGATCCCGGATATTTCAACGCCCGGCTGAAGGCAACTGATCGGTGGCGGATGTTTGAGACTTTCCGACCCAAGACGGCCTACCTGGATATAGAAACCAATGGCTTGTTCGGACCCGGCGTAGAAATCACCGTGATCGGGGTCTATGACGGCCGAGACTTCCGGGCCTTCATCAATGGCCGTAACCTGGAGGAATTTGAGGACGAAATCATCAAGTACGATCTGGTCGTCACCTTCAACGGGGCGCGTTTTGATCTGCCTTGTATCAAGTCGTGCTTTCGACACGTGACTTTGCCCCAAGGCCATCTGGACCTGATGTACCTGTATAAAAATCTGGGCTTCTCCGGTGGGTTAAAACGGATTGAGCAAGACCTGGGCCTGGCCAGGCCGGCGACCGTGGCTGGAATGGATGGCTTTCAGGCGGTCATACTGTGGGAGGCGTACCGCCGCGGTGACGCCGCGGCCTTAGACACGCTGGTCGCCTACAATCGGGAAGATACGGTAAATCTGGAGTATCTGACCCAAAAGGGGGTGTCCCTGGCCCGGCGCAGTCTGCATCCGCGGCTGTGGGAGGCGGAATAGTAATCCCGACCTGGGTTAGTCAGACTCCAGAGCCCGACGGATGGCCTCAGCTAATTCCTGTTTTTTCAATGGCTTCAGGATGTACTCTCGGACCCCAATGGCTCTGGCTTTCTCTGGGGTGATCAGGCTACTGAAACCGGTACATAGGATGATGGGCAGGTCGGGCCGAATCTGGATCATCTCCGCGGCCAGCTCGGCGCCAGTCATGTGAGGCATGGTCTGATCAGTAATGACCAGGTCAAAGGAGTCGGGATGGGCCCGAAACAGGTCCATGGCGTCTAAGCTGCTACACACGGCTTCCACCTGGTAACCAAGCCTTTCGAGCACCTGTTTTCCAATCTTGACCAATTCATTTTCATCATCAACAAAGAGGATTCTTTCTGAACCCATGGGCGCCACAGAATCAGCATCAGCCACCACTTCCGCCGGCTTATCCGCGGTAGGCAGAAGAACGGCAAAGGTGGTACCCAGCCCCACCTCACTTTTGGCCTTAACCATACCCCCATGGCTCTTGACAATCCCATGGACCACGGCCAGGCCCATCCCGGTACCGCCTTCCTTCTTTTTAGTGGAGAAAAATGGTTCAAAAATACGATCAATGATCCCGGGGTCCACACCCTCTCCGGTGTCGCTCACGGTTAATTCAAGATAAGATCCGGGGCGCAGGTCGGGGTACAGGGCCGCTTCAGATTGGCCCAGGTAGACCTCGTCGAGGTTTACTTTAAGGACGCCGCCGGTGGGCATGGCCTGGGCCGAATTGGTGCACAGGTTCATCAGGACCTGATGAATTTGAGTCGGATCTGCTTCCACTACGGCTTCGGTGGCGCCGATTTCTCCTTGAATGTCAATGGTGGCCGGAAACGATGCCCGGAGCAGTTTGAGTGCTTCTTTGATGATCAAGCCAACCCGAAGGGGTTTCCGTTCTTGATCGGCTTGACGGCTGAAAGTTAAGATCTGCCGGATGAGGTCTCTGGCCCGGTCGCAGGCCTTGATCACCTCTTCGAGGTCTTCGGGATTAACCTGGCCTTCCCTGGCGTCGTCTAGAGCCATCTCCGTATATCCGAAAATTGCCCCCAAAATGTTATTGAAGTCATGGGCAATGCCTCCGGCCAGGGTACCGATGGCTTTCATTTTCTGGGCTTGCACCAGTTGCGTTTTCATCGCCTTTTCTAAGCTGACATCCACCACGAAGCTCAACACAGCCGGAGCCCCTCGATGATCAATGACCGTCGACCAGATGATGGTATCTGAGCGGTCACCGTCCTTTTTCACCCAACCCACCTCGTACGACGGGGGAATGAATCTGCCGGCCTGCCTGTCTATCTGCCGTTGCCGGAACATCTCTCTGTCTTCGGGAACATACATGGCCTCCACCGGCAGACCAATAATTTCATCGCCGCGAGCATAACCTAACATCTTGACCAAGGCCGGATTAACATAAGCAAAACAGCCTTGCCGGGCGATCCGAATACCGATGGGTGAAGATTCAATGATGAGCCGATTTTGCTCCTCAGACTCCCTGGCCGCCTGTTCCGCGGCCCGGCGCGCGGTGATATCGATGCCTACGAAAAAAATGAAGTCCGCCTGGCCATCGGGCTTAACCACCCGGTTGCCGTGCCATTCAATCAAAAATTCCCGGCCGTCTTGGGCCAGGACGCGGTTTTCATAGGTCACGGAATCATTAGAAGCGAGGACTCGTTTGAATAGATCAGAGAGGGCCTCCCGATCACCCTCTGGCACAAAAACGGACAGGTAATCCATTCCGGCCACTTTTTCCATGGTGTAACCCAGCTCTTGAAGCATGAGTTTGTTCATCATGATGGTCTGGCCGGAGGCATTGATCGCCACAAAGAAGGTCGGGGAATTTTGGATAATGGTCGCGGTAAAGTCCTTTTCTTTTCTTAATTCGTTTTCTATCTGCAACCGTTCGGCTATCTCCAGACTCAACTCCCGGTTAGCCGTGGCAATATCCGCGGTTCTTTCCAAAACGCGCAGCTCCAATTCATCATATGACTTGCGCAGCTTTCTTTCAGTCTCCCACCGCTCATTGATTTCCATCAACAGTTGCTGGTACAATTGTCGGTACTTGTTTAATCCTAGATAGGTGGCAATAACCGCGACTACGGCACTAAAAATGACCGTGATAAGATTCGACTCCCACAGCGTAATCCCAGGACAAATCACCCGTTTCAGCCATTGAAAGGCCAGCATGGCAACCAGAGTCACCAGTCCCACCACAGCCAGGGTGAAGGTGGTATAGCTTTGATCTCCGCTGTCTTTGTTGTGTTTCATGGGAATCATTCTCATTATGGCCAGGAAGTTGATCAGCCCGCTTCTATTAAAAGCCATTTGCCGCACTTTCGCCGAATAACAGCGAAACGAAGCATCCCCTCGGCGAAGTTATTCTGCGGAGTAGCGCCTTATTCGTGGAGGAAAATCCACAGGGAATCCATCTCCCTTTCCAGGCCGCGGACCAATTTACCGGCCGACGGATATTTCATATTCGTCCGTGTGCATGGTCCTCCTCCGATCCCGCTGAATGCGAAAGCGGAGCATCTTTGGGTTTGACCGCGAATGCCCCGTCTTGCCTTTATTTATCTCCGAACCAGGTGATGGCGATGGGGATGGCCACCACTGCGGCCTGGACATGGTTTAGTTGGGGCCAATTGATGATGGGAATGTACCAGAAGGACAGACGATTCTTACTCGTCGGATCGGTCTTGATGAATTCATTGTACGCCTTTTCCGAATTGGCGTAGGGCACGCAATCATCGTAGTACGAATGTTGAATCAGCATCTCCATATTAGGTGCCCATCCGGACCAGAGATTGTTGTCGGCCAGTATTTTCCCCGCATCGCTTTGCTGGTAGGTATTGTCATCTAGGTTTTGTTGGACCCAGGTTTCTTCCATAATATTGCGTGGGACGGGATGCTGATCCGGCGGAATATTCATGGCCTGTTGCAGCCAGGCGTCAACGTCCTTGCCCTCGCGGGAGCCGTCCATCTGGTCGATCAAGCCCTTAGTCACCAGGTCGTTTCTAAGAATGACGCGGGGATTAAAGACCTGGGGGTAGACCGCATTATAGCCCAAGATCACATATGGCAAAAAGAACGGCTTGGGAAACTGGCGTGTCTTATCAGTCATCATTTGGCGCATAGCCCCGGTTAGATCGTCAATGCTGTTGAATTAAGGTTTTGAGGTCCGTACCACATTTTCGGTGAGGCGCCTGCCGGACCGAATTATGAGGCTTCGAGGTTCATCACCGCTTAATGAAGAACTGTTATCATGTCAAATCGATCA